>NZ_JBJHPC010000174.1:0-12430 GCF_045257485.1 Streptomyces sp. YS-3
CCCGCCCCCCACGCATGTGGTCGCAAAACAAAACCCCGCCTCCGCCCAGCCGGACGGAAACGGGGTTGTGCTCTGAGAATCGCCGCACCCGCGTGGCGAACGCAGGCCGCGTGCGGCGGTGGTGCTGGGTACCGGGGAGGGAGCGGATGAGAGGGCCCGCTGGGTCCCTTCCGGTGGTCTATCAAGTGGTCAGCCGTTGAGACTGGCCAGGCGAGCGGCCCGGGGGCCGGTCACTTGGGCAGGATCAGGCAGCCTTGAGGGCGGCAACCTTGGTGGCCAGCGCCGACTTCTTGTTGGCGGCGGCGTTCTTGTGGATGACACCCTTGCTGACGGCCTTGTCCAGCTTCTTGGAGGCGGTGCGGACAGCCGTGTCGGCCGCCTCGACGTCGCCGGCCAGGACAGCCTCGCGGGCCTTGCGGATCGCGGTCTTGACCTCGGACTTGACGGCCTTGTTACGCAGGCGCGCCTTCTCGTTGGTCTTGTTCCGCTTGATCTGGGACTTGATGTTCGCCACGAAAGAGCCTTTTCAGGTTCGATGTATCAGATGGTTGTGACACTCGCCGCTGAGAGGGCGGACGAGGCACAGCTGCCCAGGCTACCAGCAGGCCGACTGGCGGCCCAAACCGAGCGCAGTGCCGTTCCCATGGGACGATGGGGGCTACGTATCGATCCGACATCGCCCGAGACGAGACGCCCCGCGTCTCAAGAATCAGGACCCTGCGTGCCCGCGACTCCTACCAACGTGCCCGAGCCGAGCCGTACCGACCCGGCTCTGATCCGCAATTTCTGCATCATCGCGCACATCGACCACGGCAAGTCGACCCTTGCCGACCGGATGCTCCAGCTGACCGGTGTGGTCGACCAGCGGCAGATGCGTGCTCAGTACCTCGACCGGATGGACATCGAGCGCGAGCGCGGCATCACGATCAAGAGTCAGGCCGTGCGGCTGCCCTGGGCCCCCACCGAGGGGCCGGACCAGAGCAGCACCCACATCCTGAACATGATCGACACCCCGGGGCACGTGGACTTCACGTACGAGGTGTCGCGGTCGCTCGCCGCGTGCGAGGGCACCGTCCTGCTCGTCGACGCCGCTCAGGGCATCGAGGCGCAGACCCTGGCGAACCTCTACCTCGCCATGGAGAACGACCTCACGATCGTTCCCGTCCTCAACAAGATCGACCTGCCGGCCGCGCAGCCGGAGAAGTTCGCGGAGGAGCTGGCCAACCTCATCGGATGCCAGCCCGAGGACGTGCTGAAGGTCTCCGCGAAGACCGGTGTCGGTGTGGACGCGCTGCTCAACCGCGTGGTGCGGGACGTGCCCGCGCCGGTCGGGGTGGCCGACGCGCCCGCCCGCGCGATGATCTTCGACTCGGTCTACGACTCGTACCGGGGCGTCGTCACGTACGTCCGTGTCGTCGACGGGCAGCTCAACAAGCGCGAGCGGATCCGGATGATGTCGACCGGCGCCACGCACGAGCTGCTGGAGATCGGGACGAACTCGCCGGAGATGCTGCCCGCCGACGGGCTCGGCGTCGGTGAGGTCGGTTATCTGATCACCGGTGTGAAGGACGTCCGCCAGTCCAAGGTCGGTGACACCATCACCTCCCTGCACCAGGGCGCCACCGAGGCGCTCGGCGGGTACAAGGACCCCAAGCCGATGGTCTTCTCGGGTCTGTATCCGCTGGACGGGTCGGACTACCCGGACCTGCGCGAGGCCCTCGACAAGCTGCAGCTCAACGACGCCGCGCTGGTGTACGAGCCGGAGACCTCGGCCGCGCTCGGCTTCGGTTTCCGCGTCGGCTTCCTCGGCCTGCTCCACCTCGATGTGATCCGTGAGCGGCTGGAGCGCGAGTTCGGGCTCGACCTCATCGCCACCGCTCCCAACGTGGTCTACCGGGTGGTCCTGGAGGACGGCAAGGAAGTCACCGTCACCAATCCGAGTGAGTTCCCCGAGGGGAAGATCTCGGACGTGTACGAGCCGGTCGTGCGCGCCACGATCCTCGCGCCCAGCGAGTTCATCGGCTCGATCATGGAGCTGTGCCAGGCCCGCCGGGGCACGCTGCTCGGGATGGACTACCTCTCCGAGGACCGTGTCGAGATCCGTTACACGCTGCCGCTCGCGGAGATCGTCTTCGACTTCTTCGACCAGCTGAAGTCGAAGACCCGGGGCTACGCCTCGCTCGACTACGAGCCCACCGGCGAGCAGTCGGCGAGCCTGGTCAAGGTCGACATCCTGCTCCACGGCGACAAGGTCGACGCCTTCTCGGCGGTCACGCACAAGGACGCTGCGTACGCGTACGGTGTGCGGCTCGTCGCCAAGCTGCGCGAGCTCATCCCCCGGCAGGCCTTCGAGGTGCCCATCCAGGCCGCGATCGGCTCCCGGGTGATCGCCCGCGAGACCATCCGCGCCATCCGCAAGGACGTCCTCGCCAAGTGCTACGGCGGTGACATCTCCCGTAAGCGGAAGCTGCTGGAGAAGCAGAAGGAAGGCAAGAAGCGGATGAAGATGGTCGGTTCCGTGGAGGTTCCGCAGGAGGCCTTCATCGCGGTGCTGTCCAGCGACGAGTCTGCGAGCAAGAAGAAGTGACCGGCGAGTAGCCAACCGGTGCCGTGACGGACCCCCGCTCTTCCGAGCGGGGGTCCGTTCGTTATGAAACCACCTTCCGCTGCCTCTTACGCGGCGGGGCGGGGGCGCTCTACTCTGATCACGGCCCGATGGTTACTCGCCAGTTAAACAAGAAGCAGCCGCAGCCCTGCCGCAGGCCAGCCCGGAGGACGTCGTGAGCGACACACATACCTTGATCGAGAACCGGCCACCGTCCGTGGCAGCCCTCTTCGTGCAGCGCGTGGAGGCCACCCCGGACCTGGAGGCCTACCGCTATCCGGTCCCGGCCGGCGACGGCCAGGGGCGCGATGAGTGGAAGTCGCTGAGCTGGGGCCGGGCCGCCGAGCGGGTCTACGCGATCGCGGCCGGGCTCGTCGATCTGGGTGTGACCGCCGAGCAGCGCGTGGCGCTCTCCTCCTCCACCCGGATCGAGTGGATCCTCGCCGACCTCGGGACGATGTGCGCGGGCGGCGCGACCACCACGATCTACCCGCAGACCAACGCCGAGGAGTCGGCCTACATCCTGGGCGACTCCGAGAGCCGGGTGCTCTTCGCGGAGAACGCGGCCCAGCTCATCAAGGCCCGCGAGCGCCGCGCCGAGCTGCCCGAACTGAAGCACGTCGTGGTCTTCGACCCGGCCGGCGCCGAGCCCGTCGAGGGCGACCCCGAGGGCTGGGTGCTCACCCTCGCCCAGCTGGAGGAGCGCGGGGCGGCGTATCTGGAGAAGCACCCGGGAGCCGTCAAGGAGCGGATCGCGGCGATCACCTCCGACCAGCTGGCCACGCTGATCTACACCTCCGGGACCACCGGCCGCCCCAAGGGCGTGCGGCTGCCGCAGGACAACTGGTCGTACATGGCGAAGGCGATCGCCGCGACCGGGCTGATCAGCGCCGACGACGTCCAGTACCTCTGGCTGCCGCTCGCGCACGTCTTCGGCAAGGTGCTGACCTCCGGGCAGATCGAGGTCGGGCATGTGACGGCCGTCGACGGCCGGGTCGACAAGATCATCGAGAATCTGCCGGTCGTCCAGCCCACCTACATGGCGTCGGTGCCCCGGATCTTCGAGAAGGTCTACAACGGCGTCGCGGCCAAGGCGCGGGAGGCCGGCGGGGCCAAGTACAAGATCTTCCAGTGGGCGGCCGAGGTGGCCCGCGAGTACGCCAAGGCCAGCCAGGACAACTTCCGGCGCACCGGCCGGGCGACCGCCCCCTTCGGGCTGACGGCCAAGCACAAGGTCGCGGACGCGCTGGTGTACGCGAAGATCCGCGAGGCCTTCGGCGGACGGCTGCGCGCCGCCGTCTCGGGCTCCGCCGCGCTCGCCCCCGACATCGGCTTCTTCTTCTCCGGCGCCGGGATCCACATCCTGGAGGGGTACGGGCTCACCGAGACCAGCGCCGCCTCCTTCGTCAATCCCGGCGAGGCCTACCGGACGGGCACGGTCGGCAAGCCGCTGCCCGGTCTGGAGGTGCGTATCGCGGACGACGGCGAGATCCTGCTGCGCGGCCCCGGCATCATGGAGGGCTACCACAAGCTGCCCGAGAAGACCGCCGAGGTGCTGGAGTCGGACGGCTGGTTCCACACCGGTGACATCGGCGAGCTGTCGGCGGACGGCTATCTGCGGATCACCGACCGCAAGAAGGACCTGATCAAGACGTCCGGCGGCAAGTACATCGCGCCGGCCGAGGTCGAGGGCCAGTTCAAGGCGGTCTGCCCGTTCGTCTCCAACATCCTGGTGCTCGGCGCCGACCGGAACTTCTGCACCGCGCTGATCGCCCTCGACGAGCCCGCGATCCTGGGCTGGGCCAAGGACCACGGGGTCACCGGCTCGTACGCCGACGTGGTCGCGAACCCGGAGACGGTGGCGCTGATCGAGGGCTATGTGAAGCGCCTCAACGAGGGCCTCCAGCGCTGGCAGACCATCAAGCAGTTCCGGCTGCTGCCGCGCGACCTCGACGTGGAGCACGGCGAGCTCACCCCGAGCCTGAAGCTGAAGCGGCCGGTCGTCGAGCGGGAGTACAAGGACCTGATCGACGAGATGTACTCGGGCTCGCGCGAGGCGTAGTGGCAGGGGGCGGGGGCGCTCAGCAGCGCCCCCGCCGCATGTCCCGGACGATCGTCTCCAGGGCCGTCAGCCGCAGCCGCAGGTCACCGGCGTCGCCCGGCCCCTCGCGCAGCAGCTCGTCCTCGATCGCGGCCAGCAGCTCCGCCATCTCGGCGAGCTGCTTGTGCTCCCGGGCGAGCAGCAGCTCCAGCTGGCGGTTCTTGCGGTGCAGTTCGAGGAAGACGTTCACCTTGGCCCGCAGGACCCACGGGTCGAACGGTTTGGTGAGGAAGTCGGCCGCGCCCGTGGCGTATCCCCGGAAGGCGTAGTCGCTGTCGCCCTCCTCGCCGGTCAGGAAGATGATCGGCACGTCCTTGGTCTGGTCGAGGCGCTTGAGGTTGGCGGCGGTCTCGAAGCCGTCCATGCCCGGCATCCGTACGTCGAGCAGCACCACCGCGAACGGCTGCCGCAGCAGCGCCTTCATCGCCTCCTCGCCCGAACGCGCCCGTACCAAAGGCTCGTTGAGCGTGGTGAGGACCGCCTCCAGCGCGGTCAGGTTGTCCTCCCGGTCGTCGACCAGGAGGATGCTCGCCCGGTCGCCGGACGGTACCGCTGTGCTCATCGTGTCGCCTTACGTGGTCGGCGGAGCGGTGGCGGGGTCCTCGGAGCCGGTCGACTGCTTCGGTACGGACGCGCCCGTGCGCCCCGGGGGCGCCGCGTCCTCGCCCTCCGGGTCGAGCAGGGCGCACACCACGGTGAGCAGGCGGTCCACGTCGACGGGCTTGGGCACGTACTCGTTGGCGCCCTGGGCGATGGACTTCTCGCGGTCGCCGGGCATCGCCTTCGCGGTCAGGGCGATGATGGGCAGATCGGCCCAGAGCGGGCTGCGGCGGATCGCTTCGATCGTCTCGTACCCGTCCATCTCGGGCATCATGATGTCCATCAGGACCAGTTCGACGTCCGGGTTGCGCTCCAGGGACTCGATGCCCTCGCGGCCGTTCTCCGCGTACAGCACGGGCATGCCGACCCGGCCGAGGACATGGGTGAGCGCGAAGACGTTGCGGATGTCGTCGTCGACGATCAGCACCCGCCGGCCCGGCAGCACCTGCCCCGCCCGGCCCTCCTTCCACTGCTCCAGCCTGGTGGTGGTCGGCCAGGGGTCGTCCTGGTCGGCCACCGGCGCGGGTT
The DNA here is from genome assembly GCF_045257485.1 of Streptomyces sp. YS-3. NCBI lineage: Bacteria > Bacillati > Actinomycetota > Actinomycetes > Kitasatosporales > Streptomycetaceae > Streptomyces > Streptomyces sp. YS-3. Next base: position 5,835 of record NZ_JBJHPC010000174.1, read on the forward strand.
CGGAGCTGACCGGCCGGTCCGGGTCGGTGGTGAGCTGCGGGAGCTGGTCCGGCTCGGCGGTCACATGGCCGGGGTGGAGCACCGGCACGTACAGGGTGAAGGTGGAGCCCCGGCCCGGCTCGCTCTCGGCGACGATCCGGCCGCCGAGCAGGCCCGCGATCTCGCGGCTGATGGAGAGGCCGAGGCCGGTGCCGCCGTACTTGCGGTTGGTCGTCCCGTCGGCCTGCTGGAACGCCTCGAAGATCACTGGGAGTTTCTCGGGCGCGATGCCGATGCCGGTGTCGGTGACCGTGAAGGCGATCAGGTCGTCCGTGCCCGGCACCGCGCTGTCCGGGTCCTTGATCCGGTTGACGCGGAGTTCGACGCGGCCGGAGGAGGTGAACTTGATCGCGTTGGAGAGGAGGTTGCGCAGGATCTGCTGGAGCCGCTGCTCGTCCGAGTACATCTCGCGCGGCACGTCCTCGCCCACCGCGACCTCGAAGGCGAGGCCCCGGTCGAGGGTGATGGGGCGGAAGGTGGCGTGGACGTAGTCGAGCACCTTGATGAGCGGAAGCTTCTTGGGCCGTACGTCCATCCGGCCGGCCTCGATCTTCGACAGGTCCAGGATGTCGTTGATCAGCTGGAGCAGGTCGGAGCCGGAGCGGTGGATCGTGGCGGCGAACTGGACCTCCTGGTCGGAGAGGTGGTCGTCCGGGTTGTCGGAGAGCAGCCGGGCCAGGATGAGCAGCGAGTTGAGCGGGGTGCGCAGCTCGTGCGACATGTTCGCCAGGAACTCCGACTTGTACTGGGAGCTGGTCGCGAGCAGGGCGGCCTTCTCCTCCAGCTCGGCGTTGGAGCGCTGCAACTCCGCCTGCTGGCGCTGGAGTTCGTCGGAACGCTCCTGGAGCTGGATGGCGAGCCGCTGGGACTCGCTGAGCAGTGACTCGGTACGGGAGTTGGCGATGATGGTGTTGATCGCGACGCCGATGGTGTTCACGAACTGGTCGAAGAAGGCCAGGTGGACGTCGGAGAAGCGGGAGAAGGAGGCCAGTTCGATCACACCGAGGAGCTTGTCCTCGAAGAGGATCGGGATGATCACGACACTGGCCGGGGACGCCTCTCCCAGACCCGAGTTGATCTTGATGTAGTCCGGCGGCGCCTCCTCCAGCAGGATCCGCTTCTTCTCCAGGGCCGCCTGGCGCACCAGACCGTGGCCCGGCATACCTGTGGTGTCGACGGTCGCGCCCTGGGCCGAGCCGTATCCCGCGATGAAGGCGAGCCCCTTGGTGGTCGACGTCGTACGGGAGGGGGTGCCCTCGTTGCCCGGGTCGGCCAGGAAGAACGCCCCGTACTGGGCGTTCACCAGCGGGGTCAGCTCGCGCAGGATCAGGTCCGCGACCTCCATCAGGTCGCGGTGGCCCTGCATCAGACCCGCCAGGCGCGCCAGGTTCGACTCCAGCCAGTCCTTGGCGCGGGTCGTCTCGCGCAGGTTGGACACCATCAGGTTGATGTTGTCCTTCAGCTCGGAGACCTCGCCCCGGGTCTCCACGGTGATCGAGCGGGACATGTCGCCCTGGGCCACCGCCGAGGCCACCTCCGCGATCGCACGGACCTGGGTGGTGAGGTTCAGGGCGAGCTCGTTGACGTTGGTGGTCAGGCGCTTCCAGGTGCCGTAGACGCCCTCCACCCGGGCCTGGCCGCCCAACTGGCCCTCGGAGCCGACCTCGCGGGCCACCCGGGTCACCTCGGAGGAGAACGAGGAGAGCGTGTCCACCATGGTGTTGATGGTGGTCTTCAGCTCCAGGATCTCGCCGCGCGCGTCCACGTCGATCTTCTTGGACAGGTCGCCCTGGGCCACCGCCGTCGCCACCTGGGCGATGTTGCGGACCTGGGAGGTGAGGTTGTCCGCCATGTAGTTGACGTTGTCGGTGAGGTCCTTCCAGACGCCGGAGACGCCGAGGACCTGGGCGCGCCCGCCCAGCCGCCCGTCGGTGCCGACCTCGCGGGCGACGCGGGTCACCTCGTCCGCGAACGCCCGCAACTGCTCCACCATCGTGTTGACGGTGTCCTTGAGCTCCAGGATCTCGCCGCGCGCGTCCACGGTGATCTTCTTGGAGAGGTCGCCGTTGGCGACGGCCGTGGTCACCTGGGCGATGTTGCGTACCTGGGAGGTGAGGTTCGACGCCATGAAGTTGACGTTGTCCGTCAGGTCCTTCCAGACGCCGGACACCCCGCGCACCTGCGCCTGACCGCCGAGGTTGCCCTCGGTGCCGACCTCGCGGGCCACCCGGGTGACCTCGTCGGCGAAGGCCGAGAGCTGGTCGACCATGGTGTTGATCGTCGACTTCAGCTCCAGGATCTCGCCCTTCGCCTCCACCGTGATCTTCTTGCCCAGGTCGCCCTGTGCCACCGCCGTCGAGACGAGCGCGATGTTGCGGACCTGGGAGGTGAGGTTGTCCGCCATGAAGTTGACGTTCTCGGTGAGGTCCTTCCACACCCCGGAGACGCCACGGACCTGGGCGCGCCCGCCGAGGTTGCCCTCGGTGCCGACCTCGCGGGCGACCCGGGTGACCTCGTCGGCGAAGGCGGAGAGCTGGTCGACCATGGTGTTGATGGTCGACTTCAGCTCCAGGATCTCGCCCTTGGCGTCCACGGTGATCTTCTGGGAGAGGTCGCCGTTGGCGACGGCGGTGGTGACCTGGGCGATGTTGCGTACCTGGGAGGTGAGGTTCGACGCCATGAAGTTGACGTTGTCCGTCAGGTCCTTCCAGACCCCGGACACGCCCCTGACCTGCGCGCGCCCACCGAGCTGGCCCTCGGTGCCGACCTCGCGGGCGACCCGGGTCACCTCGTCCGCGAACGCCGAGAGCTGGTCGACCATCGTGTTCACGGTGAGCTTCAGCTCAAGCAGCTCGCCGGTCGCCTCGACCGTCACCGTACGGGTCAGATCGCCGCGCGCCACCGCCGTGGTCACCGCCGCGATGTCACGGACCTGCGCGGTCAGCCGGGAGGCCATGGTGTTGACGGCCTCCGTCACGTCCCGCCAACTGCCGCTCAGCCGCTGCACCTTGGCCCGCCCGCCCAGGCGTCCTTCGGTGCCGACCTCGCGGGCGACCCGGGTCACCTCGCCGGTGAACAGGGAGAGCTGGTCGACCATCTTGTTGACGGCCCGGCCGAGCCGGCGCAGATCACCGCGCAACTGGCGGTTCCCGTCGTGGAGGTCGACCCGCTGGGTCAGATCGCCGCCCGCCACCGCGTCCAGCACCCGGGTGGCGTTCGCCGCCGGTACGACCAGGGCGTCGATCAGGGTGTTCGCGCTGTCCACCCCGGCCGTCCAGCCGCCCTGACCCGGGCTCGCCGCCAGCCGCTCGTCCAGCCGGCCGTGGCGGACGACCTCGCGGCGCACCCGCTGCAGCTCGTCCGTGAAGTGCTGGTTGCGCACGGCCACTTGATTGAAGATCGCGGCGAGCTCGGCGGGTATGCCCTCGTGCGCCTCCTGGAGCCGGACCCCGAAGTCACCGTCCCGCAGCGCGGTCATCGCCGCCAGCAACGGGCGCAACTCCCGTGCCCGGATCCACTCCCCGCCCTCGGGCGGCACGGCGCTGTCTCTGTTCATCCCGGCCCACTTCAGTGACTCGGTGCTTATGCGCACGCTCAGTCTGTCACTCTGTCGGTGTCATGAGGTGCGCAATGTGAGAACCGATCAGGAGCCGCACCGTGGGGTCCATTCCAACGCAGCGGGAGAGCGGGAACCGCCCGTCCGGCCCGGTGCCCTCTCCTGGCGCGGCGGAGCGCCCCGCCGCGTCCGCCGCCCGCACCAGCCTGCCCGGCGACCCGCTCGCGCCGGCCGCCGCCCGCCGCTTCGCGCGCGCCGCGCTCGCCGACTGGACCGCCCGGGGCGCCCCCGGCGCCGCCGAACTGGACGAACGGGCCGCCGACGAGGTGGCGATACTCGTCAACGAACTGGTCACCAACGCCGTGGTGCACGCCGGCACCACCATCGAGCTGGTCTGCCGACTGGAGCCGCCCGCCGGGGACGAACCCGCGGCGGTGGTCGTCGAGGTCTCCGACCACCACCCCTCCCGGGTCGTACGCCACGAACCGCGCGGGGCGCGCGAACCGGGCGCGCCGGAGTACGGGCGGGGGCTGCACCTGGTGGCGACGCTCGCCGAATGCTGGGGGATCACCTACCGCGCCGGCCTCAAGACGGTCTGGGCGCGGCTGCTCCTCGACGCGCAGGACGTCCTGGCGCGCGAGGACGAGCCGGGCCGCGACGACTCGCTCCAGCTCGGTCCGCGCGCCGCCGGGACGCCCACCGCCCCGGCGCACGGGACACCCCCCGGGCAGGGCCGCGACTGGGTGAACCGGGGCGCCCTGTCCTTCCTCGCGGAGGCGTCCGACCTGCTGGCGGGCCAGTTCGACGAGGACATGATCGCGGCGCTCGCCGGGCAGCTCCTGGTGCCCCGGCTCTGTGACTGGTGCGCGATCTGGCTCGACCCGGAGGCCGGCGGCCCGGTCGGCGAACCCCGTCTCGCCCGGGTGTGGCACGCCCGCGAGTCCGGGATCGACGAGCTGCGGGCGGTCCTGGAGAAGGACCCGCCCCGGCTGCCGGAGTCGGCGCGCGGCGGCCCGGTCCCGATGCCCTGGCCGGCTCCCCAGGACGACGGCGAGGGGGCGGCGCTCGCGTACCGGATGGTGGCCGGCGGCCGGGCCGTCGGCGTGCTCATGCTGGGACGGGCCGGAATGGCGCGCATCCCCGACGAGGTCACCGGACTGGTCGAGGACTTCGTACGCCGGGTGGCGCTGGCGATCGGCGCCGCCCGCCAGTACACCCGCCAGGTCACCATCAGCCGGGTGCTCCAGCGGGGACTGCTGCCGGCGGGCGTCGCGGAGATCCCCGGCGTGGACAGCGCGCTGGTCTACCAGCCCAGCGGCGAGGGCGTGGCGGGCGGCGACTTCTACGACCTGTTCCCCGGCGCCGACGGCCGCTGGTGCTTCGCGCTCGGCGACGTCCAGGGCAGCGGCCCCGAGGCGGCCGTCGTCACCGGCCTGGTGCGGCCCTGGCTGCGGTTGCTGGCCCGCGAGGGGTACGCGGTGCACGACGTCCTCGACCGCCTCAACAAACTGCTGGTCGACGACGGGGTCGAGGCCGCCGAGGCAGCCGCCCGGATGGTCGCGGCGGCGGGCGGCCGGGAGGTGGCCGAGGGCCCGCAGGCCCGCTTCCTCTCCCTGCTGTACGGGGAGCTGGTCCCGGTGCCGCCCGAGAGCGGCGGCGGCGTCCTGTGCACCCTGGCGAGCGCCGGCCACCCGCTGCCGCTGCTGCTGCGCCCCGACGGCTCGGTCCGGGCCGCGGCGGTGCCGCAGGTGCTGGTCGGGGTGGTGGAGGGGGTGGCGTACGAGAGCGAGAGCTTCCGGCTGATGCCCGGGGACACCCTGCTGTGCGTCACGGACGGGGTGACCGAGCGCCGCTCCGGCCGGCGGATGTTCGACGACGGCGACGGGCTCGCGGCGGTGCTCGCCGGGTGCGTGGGCATGACGGCCACGGGGGTCGCGGAGAGCGTCAAGCGGGCGGTGTACGCGTTCGGCACGACCCCGCCGGAGGACGATCTGGCGCTCCTGGTGCTCCAGGCACGCTGAGGGCGTGCCGGGGGCCGTCCGGGGTGGCGGACAATGGGGGCATGCCTTCCGTACTGCCCGATGGTGAGCCCATGCCCGAGGACGGGGCGCTGCCCGGTTCCGCCCTGGAGGGCGCGGGGGAGCGACCGCTCGGCTTCTACCTGCACGTTCCCTACTGCGCCACGCGCTGCGGGTACTGCGACTTCAACACCTACACCGCCACCGAGCTGCGCGGTTCCGGCGGCGTCCTGGCGTCCCGGGACAACTACGCGGCCACCCTCACCGAGGAGATCCGGCTCGCCCGCAAGGTGCTCGGCGACGACCCGCGCCCGGTCCGTACGGTCTTCGTGGGCGGCGGCACCCCGACGCTGCTGCCCGCCGCCGACCTGGTCCGGATGCTCTCGGCGGTACGGGAGGAGTTCGGCCTGGCGGACGACGCGGAGGTGACGACGGAGGCGAACCCCGAGTCGGTGGACCGGGCGTATCTGGAGGAGCTGCGGGCCGGCGGCTTCAACCGGGTCTCCTTCGGCATGCAGAGCGCCAAGCAGCACGTCCTGAAGATCCTCGACCGTACGCACACGCCGGGCCGCCCCGAGGCGTGCGTCGCCGAGGCGCGGGCGGCGGGCTTCGACCACGTCAACCTCGACCTGATCTACGGGACGCCCGGCGAGTCGGACCAGGACTGGCGCGAGTCGCTGGCGGCGGCGGTGGGGGCGGGCCCCGACCACATCTCCGCGTACGCCCTGATCGTCGAGGAGGGTACGCAGCTGGCCCGCCGCATCCGCCGGGGCGAGGTCCCGATGACGGACGACGACGTCCACGCGGACCGCTACCTCATCGCGGACTCGGTGCTGGCCGAGGCGGGCTTCCACTGGTACGAGGTGTCGAACTGGGCCACCACGGAAGCGGGCCGCTGTCTGCACAACGAGCTGTACTGGCGGGGCGCGGACTGGTGGGGCGCGGGGCCCGGGGCGCACAGCCATGTCGGGGGCGTGCGGTGG
>NZ_JBJHPC010000175.1:0-12426 GCF_045257485.1 Streptomyces sp. YS-3
GGGGGTGGCCCTGAAGAACGTTCAACGGGCCCGGGGAACACGGGAGTTGCCGTCTCTTCGCAGAGAGGGGCGGGTCCCGTCAGACGTGGCGACAGAGCATGGCGGCGACGCGGCACAGGTCGACTGCCCGCCGCTTCGTGAGATCCGCCTGTCCCCGCGACCGGAGGACGCTCGAATTGCTCTGCATGCGTCCGATCGTAGGGACGGACGGGCGGCCATGTCACCGGTGTGTCGCATTTTGAGACACGATCATCCGGATAGTGGGACGGAGAAGGGTGCGGGGCGCCTTTCGCCCGCGCCCGGGACGCCTCGGCCGGGGGCTTATCTGCCCAGCGGACGCTACTGTCTCAGCATCCGGCTACCTGTCGGCCCCATGCTCCATTCCGCGGGCCGGTGGGGGCTTGAGCGCGCAGTTCCCCGCGCCCCTCAGAAGCCTGTGGCTGAACTGGGCTCTCCCGCCGCGGCGGACCCCTGAGGGGCGCGGGGAACTGCGCGAGCAACCCAGCACGGTCCGCAGCCGAAAACCCACCCCGCCCAGCGCAGTGCTACCCGGCCAGGGCGACGTTCGTCCCGGTCCCGGAGAACCGCAGCCCGTCCTGCACCGCGCTCACCTTGTCCAGCTTGATCCCCCGGGGCAGACCCTCGATCTTCAGGTCGTAGTCGAGGACCTTGCGCAGCTTCTCGTCAAAGCCGGGCACCGGCAGCTTGGGCAGCTCCGAGGACCGCACCCGCACGGTCGCGCCCCCGTCCGTCGTGACCGTGCTGTACTCGCTGACCGTCCGCCCCGCGAGCAGCACCTTCAGGCTGGCCGGGACCTGCACACCGGCCCCTTCCAGCAGGTCCGCGAGCGGTCCGCTCACCTGAACCTGCCCCTTGGCGGCCCGCTCCGGCCCGGCGTAGCCGACCGTGGCGCCCTTGGGCGCGGACTTCGTCAGATCGGCGTACGAGATACGGGCCGAGCCGTCCGCCCGTACCGCCGTGGCGGAGGAGTAGCTGCTGTTGACCTTCACGTCGTGCAGCTTGGCGCGGACCTCGGTGACGTTGACCGAGTGGCCGTCGGCCGTCGCGGTGACCCCGCCCAGCTTCACGTCGACCTCGTCGAACTCCTTGCTCATCGCCTGGGTGAGGAAGGGGAAGCCGTTGATCGAGACGTCAGGGGTCTCCCGCAGCCCCTGACTGCTCTTTATCTTGTCGGCCACCTTCGACTCGACGACGTTCACCGCGATGCGGTCCGCGGCGACGAAGAGGCCGCCGAGAACCACCGCGACGATGAGCCAAATCCGGAGTGCGCGCATTGCGTACGAGTCCCCCCACGCTGGTCGTTGACCCTGCGAGCCTAACTCCCGGAATTACCCGATCACTCGACCGATCAGATACAGAGCGGGAACAGCCGCGGTCAGCGGCAGCGCCACGCCGGCCGTCATATGGACGAACCGCGACGGGTAGTCGTAGCTGGCCACCCGCAGCCCGATCAGCGCGCACACACCCGCCGCGAGGCCGAGCAGCGCGCCCGAGGCGCCCACGTCCGTCAGCCGGCCGACCACGATCCCGGCGCCCGCCGCCGCGAGCAGCGCGACCACGACGGAGGCCGGGGCGGGCAGCGGCAGCGCGCGGGCCGGGACGGCGACGGCCACCGCCACCGCGCCCACCGCCACCGCGTGCGGGATCGCCGCGAGGTAGCCGGCGGCCAGGATCGCGAGCGCCGCCGAGGCCACGGTCGCCATCAGGCCGTACATCCGCTCGTCCGGATCGGCGTGGCTGCGCAGCTGGAGCACCAGCGTGAGCAGCACCCACACCCCGAGCGTGCCCAGGATCGCGGCGGGCGCGTGCTCGTCGCCGACGGCGAGCAGGGCCGCGTCCGCGACCAGGCCGCCGAGGAAGGCGAGCGCGATGCCCTGCCGGGCGGGCCACATCCCGTTGAGCCGGAACCAGCCCGCGGCCGTGACGGCCTGGAGCAGCACCAGCGGCACCACCAGCGCGTACTGCCCGATGCCGGACGCGGCGGCGAGGAGCGCGCCCAGGACGGCGGTGAGGGCCGCGGGCTGCATCCCGGGCGCGATGATCGGCGAGCGGCCCTCGGCGCGGGCGCGCTGGGCGTCCGTGATCCGGGTGTTGCCGACGGTGGTGGGCGAGCCGTAGACGGGGCCGTCCCCGTCGCCCACGGGCGCGGCGGCCGGCTCGGGCTCGCGCGCGGGCGCCTCCGGGGGCAGCGGCACGGACCCCGTCCGCGGCGAGGGATACGCGGCGTCGTCGGTGGAGGGCTGGGCGTACGCCTGCGCGTACTGCTGCTGCGCGGGCTGCTGCCGGGGCACGGGCTGCTGCTGCGCGTACTGCTGCCGGTCGGGCTGGGGCTGCGACGGCGCCTGCTGCTGCGGCTGGACCAGGGGCTGGTACTGGGTGTCCCAGGTCTGGCCCTCCCACGTCTGCGTGTACCGCTGCTGCTCCTGGTACGAGGCGTCGTGCGGAAACTGCTGCTGCGCGGGCTGCTGATGCTGCTGCTGGTACGGCTGGTGCTGCAAGGGCTGCCCGTACTGGTCGTACTGCTCGTACTGCTGATACGCGTCGTACTGCTGAGACTGCTGCGGCTGCTGGGCCTGCTGCGGCTCCTGGTACTGCTGCGGCTGCTGCGGCTCGTGGTGCTGCTGGTGCTGCTGCTCCTGGTACTGCTGGACCGGCTGCCCGTACTGGTCGAACCGCGGATACGGCTCTTCGTACGGATGCGGGTACTGCTGATCGCTCATGACGTGGGGGTCACCCTCCTGCGAACGGCGGGAGCACCTCGACCGTGCCGCCCTCGGCAAGCCGTACGGTCTCATGCCCGCGGGTCCCGACGGGGTTCCCGTCGACGAGGAACGAACACCTCAGCAGCACACGGGTCAGCTCACCGGGGTGGCGCTGGCGCACCCCGTCCAGCGCCTCGGCCAGCGTGGCCGCCGCATACGGCTCCTCCGCGACACCCGCGGCGGATTTGGCCGCGGCCCAGAAGCGGATGGTTCCCGCTGCCATGGCGACCCTCCTTTCGTCGTCCCCCATGATGGGCTACGCCACCGACAGCCAGTGCGCGATGCGGCGCAGCAGGGCCTCCCCGGCCGCGTTCTCCGCGTGCCCCATGCCCTCCTCCAGCCACAACTGCGCGGGCCCGGCGGCGGCCAGCATCCTGGGGTGGTCGAGCGGGAAGTACGGGTCGCGGTCGCCGTGGACGATCAGGAGCGGGGTCGGCGCGATCAGCGGGACCGCCTCGACCGGCGAGAGCGGCACCGGGTCCCACGGGCGGGAGTCGATCCGGGTGGCGAAGCCGAACCGTCCGACCAGGCGTCCGGCGGGCCGGGTCACCATCCAGTGCAGCCGCCGCATGGGGGCCGTCCCCCGGTAGTACCAACGGGCCGGCGCACTCACGGACACGACGGCGTCGGTCCGTGCCCCGGTGAGCCCCCGGTGCGTCGCCGCGTGCCGCAGGACTACGGAGCCGCCCATGGAGAACCCGACGGTGACCACGCGCGCGTAGCCGAGTGATCTCGCCCACTCCACCGCCGCCGCGAGGTCGAGCACCTCGCGGTCGCCGACCGTGGAGCGTCCGCCGGAGCCGCCGTGGCCCCGGAACGAGAACGTGACCACGCCCGCGTACTGGGCGAACACCCCCGCCGCCCGCCGCACCGCGGGCCGGTCCACCGAGCCCGTGAAGCCGTGCGCGACCACGATCGCGGTGTCCGTGCGGCCCGCCGCGCAGGGGTCGTGGACGGCCTCCACGGACACCCCGTCCGAGGTGCGAAGAGTGGCGCGCCGCGGTCCCCTGGTGATCGAGGAAACATCCACAGTGTGAAATCGGCCCTCTGCCCCGGAACTCATGTGGGCTATTCTGCTGGGCAGAGGATCCGGGCAGCGCAGCCCCCGGGTCCTTTTGCGTTTCCTGATCGTTGTTACGAGCAGGTGAACAAAGGCTCTCAGGGCGCGGGAGCCTTGTGGATGCGCAGTGCCGTAAATGTCCTCGCAGGGACCGAGGAGGAACCGACGTCATGGGCGAGCAATCCGTGCACGAACCGAAGAAACCGACGACGACCCGGGCAGGTGGGGCGCGATGAGTTCGCTGCTGCTCCTGACCAACGCCCTCCAGCCGTCGACGGAGGTGCTCCCCGCGCTCGGCCTGCTCCTGCACAACGTGCGGGTGGCCCCCGCCGAGGGCCCGGCCCTGGTCGACACCCCCGGTGCCGACGTGATCCTCGTCGACGGCCGCCGTGACCTTCCGCAGGTCCGCTCCCTCTGCCAGCTGCTCCGCTCCACCGGGCCCGGCTGTCCGCTGATCCTGGTGGTCACCGAGGGCGGCCTCGCCGCCGTCACCGCCGACTGGGGCATCGACGACGTGCTCCTGGACACCGCGGGCCCCGCCGAGGTCGAGGCGCGGCTGCGGCTGGCGATGGGCCGCCAGCAGATCACCTCCGACGACTCCCCCATGGAGATCCGCAACGGCGACCTCTCCGTGGACGAGGCGACGTACAGCGCGAAGCTCAAGGGCCGGGTCCTGGATCTGACCTTCAAGGAGTTCGAGCTCCTGAAGTACCTCGCCCAGCACCCCGGCCGGGTCTTCACGCGCGCGCAGCTGCTCCAGGAGGTCTGGGGCTACGACTACTTCGGCGGTACGCGGACGGTCGACGTCCACGTACGGAGGCTGCGGGCCAAGCTCGGCCCCGAGCACGAGTCGCTGATCGGCACCGTCCGGAATGTCGGGTACCGGTTCGTCACCCCCGAGAAGGTCGAACGGGCGGCCGAAGAGGCCAAGGCGAAGGCGGCGGCGGAAGCCGAGGCCAAGTCGGCCGCGCGATCCGTGGCCTCCCCACCGGTCCCGGCCGCCACGGAGCCGGAGGAAGCCTCCGTACGCCCTGCCCAGAGGTAGGTCACCCCGCGTAGACTCCCGCTCGTGGCCAAGGTGACGCGGGATGATGTGGCGAGACTTGCGGGTACGTCGACCGCGGTCGTCAGCTATGTCATCAACAACGGACCGAGGCCGGTCGCCCCGGCCACGCGCGAGCGGGTACTCGCCGCGATCAAGGAGCTGGGCTACCGGCCCGACCGGGTTGCCCAGGCGATGGCCTCCCGGCGCACGGACCTCATAGGCATGATCGTCCCGGACGCGCGCCAGCCGTTCTTCGCGGAGATGGCGCACGCGGTGGAGCAGGCGGCGGCCGAGCGCGGGAAAATGGTCCTGGTCGGCAACTCCGACTATCTGGACGACCGCGAGGTCCACTATCTGCGGGCGTTCCTCGGGATGCGCGTCGCCGGTCTGATCCTGGTCAGCCAGGGTCCCAGCGAGCGCGCGGCGGCCGAGATCGACGCCTGGGACGCGCGTGTGGTGCTCCTCCACGAACGCCCGGAGGCGATCGACGACGTGGCCGTCGTCACCGACGACATCGGCGGCGCCCAGCTGGCCACCCGCCACCTCCTCGAACACGGTCACGCGTACGTGGCGTGCCTCGGCGGGGTCGAGTCGACCCCGGCGGTCGGCGACCCGGTGGCCGACCATGTGGAGGGCTGGCGGCGGGCGATGCTGGAGTCCGGGCGACCGACGGAGGGGCGGCTCTTCCAGGCGCCCTACAACCGGTACGACGCGTACCGGGTCGCCCTCGACCTCCTGTCCGGGCCGGACCGGCCCCCGGCGATCTTCTGCTCCACGGACGACCAGGCGATCGGTGTGCTCCGCGCGGCGCGCGAGCTGCGGATCGATGTGCCGGGGGAGCTGGCGGTGGCGGGCTTCGACGACGTGAAGGAGGCGGGTCTGACGGACCCGCCCCTCACCACGGTCGCCTCCGACCGCCCCGCGATGGCGCGCGCGGCGGTGGACCTGGTCCTGGACGACGGGCTCCGGGTGGCGGGTTCCCGCCGCGAACGCCTGAAGCAGTTCCCGTCCCGCTTGGTGATCCGCAAGTCCTGCGGCTGTGCATAGCCGGGCCTTCGCCTGCGGCCCGGCGGCTGGCCGATCGCGCAGTTCCCCGCGCCCCTGAGGGACGACCTTCGGCTGCGGACCGTAGGTGGCTGAGCGCGCAGTTCCCCGCGCCCCCAAGGGGCCGTCCATCGCCTGCGGATCGCGGGTGGCTGGTCGCGCAGTTCCCCGCGCCCCTGAGGGGGTCCGGCGGATCCAGAGAACAGAGCTGAGCCACAGCCCCCTAGGGGCGCGGGGAACTGCGCGAGCAACCCGGCACGACCCGCAGACGAACACGTCTTTTCAGGGGCGCGGGGAACTGCGCGCTCAGCCCCCACCGACCCGCGGACGAAACCAGGCGCCCAGGGCCGCGGGGAACCGCGCGAACAGCCGGCCCCGCCGCCCCGCAGACGAACCCCGGGCCAGAACCTACGCGGGCTCGACCTCGACCTGGATCTCCACCTCGACCGGCGCGTCCAGCGGCAGCACCGCCACCCCCACCGCACTACGGGCGTGCACACCCTTGTCACCCAGGACCGCACCCAGAAGCTCACTCGCCCCGTTGATCACGCCCGGCTGCCCCGTGAAGTCGCTCGCCGAGGCGACGAACCCCACGACCTTCACCACGCGCACGATCCGGTCGAGATCACCCACCACGGACTTCACCGCCGCGAGCGCGTTCAACGCGCACACCCGCGCCGCGTCCTTCGCCTCCTCGGCCGTGACCTCCGCCCCGACCTTGCCCGTCAGCGTCAGCCGGCCCTCGACCATCGGCAGCTGCCCGGCCGTGTACACGTACACACCGGACCGCACGGCCGGCTGGTACGCGGCCAGCGGCGGCACGACCTCCGGCAGCGTCAGGCCGAGCTCGGCGAGCTTCGCCTCCACCACGCCCGCGCCGACGCCGCTCATGCCTTCGCCCGCTTCAGGTAGGCCACCAGCTGCTCGGGGTTGTTCGGCCCGGGAACGACCTGGACCAGCTCCCAGCCGTCCTCGCCCCAGGTGTCCAGAATCTGCTTGGTCGCGTGCACGAGAAGGGGCACGGTCGCGTATTCCCACTTGGTCATGGGCCGACTGTATCCGCTGGCGAGGGCAGCCTCATGCGTAGGCCGCCCGGGGACTGGTTAGGCTCGACGACGTGAGCAGGCTCCAGGTCGTCAGCGGCAAGGGCGGTACCGGCAAGACCACGGTCGCCGCAGCCCTCGCGCTCGCCCTCGCGACAGAGGGCAAGCGCACGCTCCTCGTCGAGGTCGAGGGCAGACAGGGCATCGCGCAGCTCTTCGAGACGGAGGCGTTTCCGTACGAGGAGCGGAAGATCGCCGTGGCGCCCGGCGGCGGGGAGGTGCACGCGCTGGCGATCGACGCCGAACGGGCCCTGCTCGACTACCTCCAGATGTTCTACAAACTGGGCTCGGCCGGCCGCGCCCTGAAGAAGATCGGCGCCATCGACTTCGCCACCACCATCGCCCCCGGCGTCCGCGACGTCCTGCTGACCGGCAAGGCGTGCGAGGCGGTGAGGCGTAAGGACAAGCAGGGGCGGTACGCGTACGACCATGTGGTCATGGACGCACCGCCCACCGGGCGGATCACCCGCTTCCTCAACGTCAACGACGAGGTCGCCGGTCTCGCCAGGATCGGCCCGATACACAACCAGGCGCAGGCCGTGATGCGGGTGCTGAAGTCCCCCGAGACGGCCGTGCACCTGGTGACCCTCCTGGAGGAGATGCCGGTCCAGGAGACCGCCGACGGCATCGCCGAGCTGCGCGCCGCCGACCTGCCGGTCGGCGCCGTCATCGTGAACATGGTCCGCCCGCACCTGCTGGACGAGGAGGCGGTCCGGGGCGTCACCGGCGACCGGCGCAAGGACGTCGCCAAGGCGCTCACCCGGGCCGGTGTCACCGGCTCGGCCAAGCTGGTCACCCCGCTGCTCCAGGAGGCCGCGGAGCACGCCGAGCGGGTGGAGCTGGAGCGCGAACAGCGGTCGGTGGTCGCCGGGTTGGGGGTCCCGGCGTACGAACTGCCCCTGTTCGGTGAGGGAATGGATCTGGCCGGACTCTACCGCCTGGCCGTACGACTGCGAGGGCTCGGGGTGGGGCAGTGACCATGGACGCGGCGGCGCCGCTCGGCATCGACCCCCTGCTCGACGACCGGAAGACGCGGATCGTGGTGTGCTGCGGTTCCGGCGGCGTCGGCAAGACGACCACGGCCGCGGCGCTCGGGCTGCGGGCCGCCGAGCGCGGTCGCAAGGTGGTCGTCCTGACCATCGACCCGGCACGCCGGCTCGCCCAGTCGATGGGCATCGACTCGCTGGACAACACCCCGCGCCGGGTCAAGGACGTCGAGGGCGACGGCGAGCTGCACGCCATGATGCTCGACATGAAGCGGACCTTCGACGAGATCGTCGAGGCGCACGCGGACCCCGAGCGCGCCCGGGCGATCCTCTCCAACCCGTTCTACCAGTCCCTGTCGGCCGGCTTCGCGGGCACGCAGGAGTACATGGCGATGGAGAAGCTGGGCCAGCTGCGGGCGCGCGACGAGTGGGACCTGATCGTCGTGGACACCCCGCCCTCGCGCTCGGCGCTCGACTTCCTCGACGCGCCGAAGCGGCTGGGTTCGTTCCTGGACGGGAAGTTCATCCGGCTGCTCATGGCGCCCGCGAAGATGGGCGGCCGGGCCGGGATGAAGTTCCTCAACGTCGGCATGTCCATGATGACCGGCACCCTGGGCAAGCTCCTCGGCGGCCAGCTGCTGCGCGACGTACAGACGTTCGTGGCGGCGATGGACACGATGTTCGGCGGTTTCCGCACCCGCGCGGACGCCACCTACCGGCTGCTCCAGGCGCCCGGCACCGCGTTCCTCGTGGTCGCCGCGCCCGAGCGGGACGCGCTGCGCGAGGCCGCGTACTTCGTGGAGCGCCTGGCGGCCGACTCGATGCCGCTCGCCGGTCTCGTACTGAACCGGGTGCACGGCAGCGGCGCGGCCCGGCTGTCGGCCGAACGGGCGCTCGCGGCGGCGGAACACCTGGAGGAGGGCCCGGGGGAAAATCTTGTCGACGGCCGCATTGTCGATCAGGGGTACGGGAATGCTGAGGATCGTGGCACCGGTGGTTCCTCTCCCGAAGCTCTCTCCCCCACCGGTCCCGAGGACGGCGTGTCGGTCGACCGGCTGACCGCCGGTCTGCTGCGTCTGCACGCCGAGCGGATGCGGGTGCTCGCGCGTGAACAGCGCACACGTGATCGCTTCACCGCGCTCCACCCCGAGGTTCCGGTGGCCGAAGTGGCCGCCCTGCCCGGCGACGTCCATGATCTCGCCGGGCTCCGGGCCATCGGGGAACGGCTCGCGGCCCAGGAAGAGGCGGCCGGAGCGCTCTGAGTACGGCCGGCGCGTCTCCTCAGGCCCGCGCCGGACGGATACGGCCTATCCCACGGCCGCGTACGTCTCCTCCACGGCGTGCCGGTAGGCGTACGCCTCGTCGTCGTCCACGCCCACGGGCAGGATGCCCGTGCTGCGCTCGTACTCCGTACGCGCCGTCTCCAGAAGACGGCGCCAGGACGTGACGGTGGGGCGTCGGCGCAGCAGCGCGCGGCGTTCCCGTTCCGTCATGCCGCCCCACACGCCGAATTCGACGCGGTTGTCCAGTGCGTCCGCGAGGCACTCGGTCCGCACCGGACATCCGGTGCACACCGCCTTCGCCCTGTTCTGAGCCGCACCCTGTACGAACAGTTCGTCCGGATCGGTAGTGCGGCAGGCTGCCTGCGCACTCCAGTCGGTTACCCAGCCCATGCCGGCGCCGTCCTCTCCCGAATCGAGGCTCCCCCACGGCGGCAGAGGCATATTCACCGCTGCCAGTTGAGGACGTTACGGAAGGTGGGCACAGCGCAACACCCCCTTCGGGCCCAATCTTGAATGGCCCGAACGGACTATGCGTACGCGGCAGATCACCCAACGGAGTGAGCGGGGGACAAACGTCAGAAACCCGATATAGGGGGACGTTTCAGTTGAGCCAGAACGGACGCCGGGTGACGCATGAGGCGTAAACGGGCGGCGAATCCGGGACAGCCGCCCTCCTGCGAGAGCCGAACAGTGGGATACAGCGGGTTACAGCGGACTACATGCATCGACCGGCCCGACGAATTTTTGCGAACACCGGCGGGTATCGACACGGGTATCGACGTGGTGCGCGACCACACTGCTGTGACAGTTGACAGCAGCTTAGGCCAGAGCATTGACCCGTGTCCGGCGAATCAGAACGTAGGCTGCCCCCATGGCAAAGAAGCGCTCGGGCGGTGGTCTGACCGGGACCCAGCAGGCCGCCAAGTTCGTCGGGGTGAGTGTGCTCTCCGGAGCGGTGCTCGCGGGCATCGCGCTGCCGGCGTTCGGCGCGCTGGGGCTCGCGGCCAAGGGCACGGTCGAGGGATTCGACGAGATCCCCGCCAATCTGAAGACCCCGCCGCTGAGTCAGCGCACCACGATCCTGGACAACAGGGGCGGTCAGATCGCCACGGTGTACTCGCGCGACCGCACGGTGGTCCCGCTGGCGGACATCTCGCCGTACATGCAGAAGGCGATCGTCGCGATCGAGGACGCGCGGTTCTACGAGCACGGCGCGGTCGACCTCAAGGGCGTACTGCGCGCCCTGAACAAGAACGCCACGTCCGGCGGGGTGGCCCAGGGCGCGTCCACGCTCACCCAGCAGTACGTGAAGAACGTCTTCGTGGAGGAGGCCGGCGACGACCCCGACAAGGTCGCCGAGGCCACCCAGCAGACGCTCGGCCGCAAGGTCAAGGAGCTGAAGTACGCGATCCAGGTCGAGGAGGAGCTCGGCAAGAAGAAGATCCTGGAGAACTACCTCAACATCACGTTCTTCGGGCAGCAGGCGTACGGCGTCGAGGCCGCCGCCAAGCGTTACTTCTCCAAGCCGGCCAAGGACCTGAAGCTGGAGGAGGCCGCCATGCTGGCGGGCATCGTCCAGTCCCCGAGCCGGTACGACCCGGTCAACGACGCCACCGAGGCCAAGAAGCGCCGTGACGTGGTCCTGCAGCGGATGGCCGACAAGAAGGACGTCTCGCAGGCCGAGGCGGACCGTGCCAAGGCCGTGCCGATCAGGCTGAAGGTCTCCAAGCCGAAGAACGGCTGCATCACGGCCGTCAGCGGCGCGGGCTTCTTCTGCGACTACGTCCGCGAGGTCTTCCTCTCGGACCCGGTCTTCGGCAAGACCAAGGAGGAGCGGGCCAAGCTCTGGAACCAGGGCGGGCTGACGGTCCGTACGACCCTGGACCCGCAGGCCCAGCAGTCCGCCCAGGCCTCCATCAAGGACCACGTCTACCAGTCCGACAAGGTCGCCACCGCCGTGACGCTGGTCCAGCCCGGCACCGGCAAGATCATGGCGATGGGCCAGTCGCGGCCGTACGGCTTCGGCAACCACGAGACGCAGATCAACTTCTCGGTCAACAAGCAGATGGGCGGCTCGAACTTCGGTTTCCCGGTCGGCTCGACCTTCAAGCCGTTCCTGGCCGCCGCGGCGATCGAGGGCGGCAAGCCGCCGACGCAGGAGTACCCGTCGCCGTACGAGATGGACTACCCGGAGACCGTCCAGACCTGCGGCGCCAAGCCGTGGGTGAACACCAGGCACGAGTCGCTGGAGAACGAGAACGAGTCCGAGCACGGGCCGTACGCGCTGAAGAAGGCGATGGAGAAGTCCGTCAACACGTACTTCGTGCAGATGCTCGGCGAGATCGGCATGTGCCCGGTGTCGCAGATGACGGACAAGCTGCATGTGGTGCAGGGCAGTGGCGCCAAGCTCCCGATGGTGCCGTCGGCCCTGACCCTGGGCTCCACCGGTATCTCGCCGCTGAACATGGCGAGCGCGTACGCGGCCTTCGCGTCCCGGGGCACCTACTGCACGCCGGTCGCCATCGAGTCGATCAAGAAGGCGGACGGCAAGTCGCTGCGGGTGCCGAAGTCCACGTGCAGCCAGGCGATGTCCCAGAACACGGCCGACGCCATCAACACCCTGCTGCGCGGTGTGACGGACTCCGGCACGGGTGTGCTGGCGGGTCTGTCGGACCGCGACAACGCGGGCAAGACCGGTACCACCGACCAGCGCAAGAACGCCTGGTTCGTCGGCTACACGCCGAACCTGTCGGGCGCGGTGTGGGTCGGCAGCCCGCTGCAGAACGTCGAGATGGAGAACATCACGATCGGCGGCGTCTACAAGGAGAAGGTGTACGGCGGTGAGGTCCCCGGCCCCATCTGGAAGGACGCCATGACCGGCGCCCTCTCCGGACTGCCGGCCCCCGAGTTCGTACGGGTGGACATCCCCGACCCGCAGCAGTCGAAGGAACCGCCGGCGGACCCGGACAGCGCCAAGGGCCAGACCCCCGGCAAGAACAAGGGCGGCAAGAAGCACCGCCCCGGCGGCGGCGACAACAAGCCGGGCGGCGGAGGCGGAGGCGTCACGGTCCCGCCGAACCCGGGCATCTCGATCCCGCCGGGAGTGATCGGCGGGGCGGGCG
>NZ_JBJHPC010000176.1:0-12411 GCF_045257485.1 Streptomyces sp. YS-3
CTTCGGGGCCGCCTCCTTGGCAACCGCCTCCTTGGGAGTCGCCTTCTTCGGGGCCGCCTTCTTGGCCGCGGTCTTACGCGGAGCAGCCTTCTTGGCGGCGGGGCTCGTCCCCGCGGCCCCTTCGGGCTCGCTCGGGCCGGCCGGCTCGTTCAGCTCGTCGGGCCCGCTCGGCACGGGCGACGCGCCCGCCGGATCAACCGGGAGCTCGCGGAGGTGTATCCGTACGCCCACCCGGAGCTCGACTTCCGCAACCCCTTCGAGCTGCTCGTCGCCACGGTCCTGTCGGCCCAGACGACCGACCTGCGGGTCAACCAGACGACGCCCGCGCTGTTCGCCGCGTACCCGACCCCCGAGGAGCTGGCCGCGGCCGACCCGGAGGCGGTCGAGGAGCTGATCCGGCCGACCGGGTTCTTCCGCGCCAAGACCAAGTCGATCATGGGTCTCGCCGTCGCCCTGCGCGACGAGTTCGGGGGCGAGGTGCCCGGGCGTCTCGAAGACCTGGTGAAGCTCCCGGGCGTCGGCCGCAAGACCGCCAACGTGGTGCTGGGCAACGCCTTCGGCGTCCCCGGTCTCACCGTGGACACGCACTTCGGGCGGCTGGTGCGCCGCTGGAAGTGGACCGACGAGGAGGACCCGGTCAAGGTCGAGGCCGTCGTCGCCGGGATCTTCCCCAAGAGCGAGTGGACGATGCTCTCGCACCGGGTGATCTTCCACGGCCGCCGCATCTGCCACGCCCGCAAGCCCGCCTGCGGCGCCTGCCCCATCGCCCCGCTCTGCCCGGCGTACGGGGAGGGCGAGACCGACCCGGAGAAGGCCAGGAAGCTCCTGAAGTACGAGAAGGGCGGCTTCCCGGGCCAGCGGCTCTCCCCGCCCCCGGACTACCCGGGGCGCCCGGCCCCGCCGCTGGGGGCCGGATGACCCGGCGCCCCTGACCTGATGGATGCCGGAACGAACGCGACCGGCCCGGACGTTGTGACCGGTGGACGACGGGGGTGCCCATGACGCACGCGAGTGACACCAGCAGGACCAGTGACCCCAGCAGGGCGTACGGGGGCGGCGAGGGCCCCCACGGCCCCGCCGTGAGCCGGGACGGGCTGCCCGAGTGGCTCGGCCCCGTCGCGCGCGCGGCCGACCGCATCGAGCCGCTCCAGCTCAGCCGCTTCCTGCCGCCCGAGGACGGCGGGGGCCGTCAGTCCGCCGTGCTGGTTCTCTTCGGCGAGGGCCCGGCCGGGCCGGAGCTGCTGCTCATGGAGCGCGCCAGCCAGCTGCGCTCGCACGGCGGCCAGCCCTCCTTCCCGGGCGGCGCCCTCGACCCCGGGGACGGCGACCCCCAGACCACCGGACCGCTGCGCGCCGCCCTGCGCGAGGCCGAGGAGGAGACCGGCCTGGACCCGGAAGGGGTGCAGATCTTCGGCGTGCTGCCCCGGCTCTACATCCCGGTGAGCGGTTTCGTGGTGACCCCGGTCCTGGGCTGGTGGCGCGAGCGCACGGAGGTGCGGGCGGTGGACGCGGCGGAGACCGCCCGGGTCTTCACGGTCCCCGTGGCGGATCTCACGGACCCGGCCAACCGGGCCACCGCCGTCCACCCGCGGGGCCACGCAGGCCCGGCCTTTCTGGTCGAATCCGCCCTCGTGTGGGGCTTCACGGCCGGGGTGATCGACCGGCTGCTGCACTTCGCGGGCTGGGAGCGCCCCTGGGATCGCACCCGCCGGGTCCCGCTCGACTGGCACGCGTGACAGGCTGACCTCGTGAACGTGCTGGACATCCTGTTGCTGGTCGCCGCCGTGTGGTTCGCGATCGTCGGCTACCGCCAGGGCTTCGTCGTCGGCATCCTGTCGGTGATCGGCTTCCTCGGCGGTGGTCTCATCGCCGTGTATCTGCTGCCGGTCATCTGGGACCAGCTGACGGACAAGCGGACCGTGTCGACCACCGCCGCCATCGTGGCGGTCGTCGTCGTGATCGTCTGCGCCTCGGTGGGCCAGGCCTTCACCACCCACCTGGGCAACAAACTGCGCCAGCACATCACCTGGTCGCCCGCGCGCGCCCTGGACGCCACGGGCGGCGCGCTGGTCAACGTCGTCGCCATGCTCCTGGTCGCCTGGCTGATCGGCACCGCGCTCGCCCCGCTGGCCGACCCCCAGGACTCCTCCAGCCGGGGGAACGCGCTGGGCAGGGCGGTCAACGACTCCCGGATCCTGCGCGGCGTCGACAAGGCGATGCCCCAGCAGGCGTACACCTGGTTCTCGGACTTCTCCTCCATGCTCGCGCAGAACGGGCTGCCGCAGGTCTTCGCCCCGTTCACCAACGAGTCGATCACCAAGGTCCCGCCCCCCGACCAGGCACTGGCCACCAGCCCGGTCGCGGCCTCCGCCAAGCGCTCCATCGTCAAGGTCACCGGCACCGCGCCGAGCTGCGGAAAGCGCCTGGAGGGCACCGGCTTCGTCTTCGCCGAGCGCCGGGTGATGACCAACGCCCATGTGGTGGGCGGGGTGGCGGACCCGAAGATCCAGATAGGCGGTCAGGGGCGGACGTACGACGCGAAGGTGGTCGTCTACGACTGGCGCCGGGACATCGCGGTCCTGGACGTGCCGGACCTCAAGGCCCCGGTGCTGCGCTTCTCCTCGCAGCAGGCGCACAGCGGCAGCGGCGCGATCGTCGCGGGCTTCCCCGAGGACCAGCCGTACGACGTGCGGGCCGCGCGCGTCCGTGGCCGGATCACCCCGCCGGGCCCGGACATCTACCACCGCGGCACGGTCACCCGCGAGGTCTACTCGCTGTTCACCACGGTCCGCCCGGGCAACTCCGGCGGCCCCCTCCTCACCCCCGACGGCAAGGTCTACGGAGTGGTCTTCGCCAAGTCCCTCGACGACCCCAACACCGGTTACGCGCTGACGGCGAACGAGATCCGCGAGGACATCCAGCTGGGCCGTACCGCCAACCAGCAGGTCGACAGCCAGCAGTGCGCCCTGTGACGGCCGCTGTGCCGCCCCGCTGACCCCGACTCCCGAAGAGGCCGGACATGCGACTGACGATCCTCGGCGGCGGCGGTTTCCGCGTGCCGCTCGTATACGGCGCCCTGCTGCGCGACCGCGCCCCCGGCCGGGTCACCGAGGTGACGCTGTACGACGTGGACGCGGCCCGGCTCGCCGCCATCGCCCGCGTCCTCGCGGACCAGGCGCGCGACGCCGTGGACGCCCCGGCCGTGCGGGCGGTGACCGATCTGGACGAGGCGCTGCGCGGCGCCGACTTCGTCTTCTCCGCGATCCGGGTCGGGGGCCTCGCGGGGCGGGCCGCCGACGAGCGGATCGCGCTCGCCGAGGGCGTCCTGGGCCAGGAGACGGTCGGCGCGGGCGGTATCGCGTACGGCCTGCGGACCGTCCCCGTGGCGGACGCCGTCGCCCGCCGGATCAAGGCGCTCGCCCCGGACGCCTGGGTCATCAACTTCACCAACCCGGCCGGCCTCGTCACCGAGGCCATGGCCCGCCACCTGGGCGAACGGGTCATCGGCATCTGCGACTCACCGGTCGGCCTGGCCCGCCGCGTGGCGCGTACGGTCGGCGCCGACCCCGACTCCGTACGGCTGGACTACGCGGGCCTGAACCACCTGGGCTGGCTGCACGGCCTCTACGAGGGCGAACAGGACGTGCTGCCGCGTCTGTTCGCGGACGACGCGCTGCTGACCTCGTTCGAGGAGGGCAGGCTCTTCGGCGCCGACTGGCTGCGCTCGCTGGGCTCGGTGCCCAACGAGTACCTGCACTACTACTACTTCAACCGCGAGGCCGTGGCCGCGTACCGGCAGGCGGAGCTCACCCGGGGCGCCTTCCTCCTCGGCCAGCAGGAGCGCTTCTACGCGACCGTGGCCGAGGCCGCGGGCGGACGCGAGCAGGCGTGGGACGCCTGGGACCGCACCCGCGCCGAGCGCGAGGCCACGTACATGTCCGAGAACCGGGAGGTCTCCGGCGCGGGCGAGCGCGCCGCGGACGACCTGGAGTCGGGCGGGTACGAGAACGTCGCCCTGGCGCTGATGCGGGCGATTGCGCGCGACGAGCCGGCGACGCTGATCCTCAACGTCCCCAACGGCGCCTCGCTGCACGTCCTCGACGCCGAGGCGGTCGTCGAGATCCCGTGCCGCGTCGACGCGTCGGGCCCGCGCCCGCTGCCCGTCACCCAGCTGACGGGCCATGAAGCGGGCCTGGTCAGCGCGGTGAAGGCGGTCGAGCGGTGCGTCCTGGAGGCCGCCGAGGGCGGGTCGGCACGGGCGGCGGTGAAGGCCTTCGCCCTGCACCCGCTGGTCGACTCCGTCCAGGTGGCCCACCGGCTCCTGGACGGCTACCGGGACGTCCACCCGGGGCTCGCGTATCTGCGCCGGTGATCCCGTACGGCCGCCGGGCGTCCGGCACCCGTGTTACGTACGCGAATGGCGCAGCCGGGCCGAGACCCAGCGGGCCCGGCGACGGAGGATACGCGGAATACCGAGTTGGGGATCATGGCCCTGAGCTTGCGGGCCACCCCTCTCGTGCGAAATCGGCGCGGTGGCCGAGCGGCGGTTGCGTGCTGCGTCACCGTAGTCGTGCGTCCAGCCCATACCCCGACGTCTGCCCGGGCCCCAAGGTCGGTAACCGCGTCTTGGGGGGCCAATTGGCCTATGCGCCAGGCAATTGGCTGTTCGTCAGACAAACGTTCCCGTCCGCTCCCCGGACGACCCGGCCGGCCGGGGGAACGCCCTAGCGGTCGGGCTCGGGGTCCTTCAGCCAGTTCACCAGCTCCGCCGAGAACGCGGCCGGGTCCTCCTCGTGCGGGAAGTGGCCCAGACCGTCGAACAGCCGCCAGCGGTACGGGGCTTCGACGTACTCCCCGGAGCCCGCCGCGCTGCGGGTGCGCATCACCGGGTCGAGCGAACCGTGCAGATGCAGCGTCGGCACCCGTACCGGCCGCTTCATCCGGCGGTTGAACTGGATGCCGTCGGGCCGGGCCAGCGAGCGCACCATCCAGCGGTACGGCTCGATCGAGCAGTGCGCGGTCGACGGGATGGTCATCGCCCGCCGGTAGGCCGCCACGGCCTCCTCGTCGGGCGCCAGCGGGCCCGACCACTCCCGCACCAGCCGTCCCACCAGCGCCGCGTCGTCCGCCACGAGCTGACGCTCCGGCAGCCACGGCCGCTGGAAGCCCCAGATGTACGAACCGGACCGCGACTGCGCGAAGTCGGAGAGCATCGCGGAGCGCCAGCGCCGGGGGTGCGGCATCGACGACACCACCAGCCGGCGCACCAGCTTGGGCCGCATCACGGCCGCCGTCCACGCCAGATAACCGCCCAGATCATGGCCGACCAGCGCCGCGTCGGGCTCACCGAGCGACCGTACGACCCCGGTGATGTCCAGCGCGAGGTTGGCCGGGTCGTAGCCGCGCGGGGTGCGGTCGCTGCCGCCGACGCCCCGCAGGTCCATCGCGACTGCCCGGAAACCGGCGTCCGCGAGTGCGGTCAGCTGGTGCCGCCACGTCCACCAGAACTGCGGAAAGCCGTGGAGCAGCAACACCAGCGGACCGTCACCCAGCTCCGCGATGTGGAAGCGCGCACCATTGGCCGCTACGTCCCTGTGTGTCCAGGGACCATCGATGCGGACAGGGCTGCCATTGCCGCCAGGGCTGCCCGTGGCGCCGGTACCGGTATCAGGTGCGGTCATGCAGACGAGCGTGCCACAGCCGGGGTCTGCTCCGTGACCGGGCGGGGATGCGGCTTGACGCCCCCGAGCACGGCCGCGGTCTGCTTGGCCGAGGCGATGGACTTCTCCGGCGGCTTGACCTTCTTGAACTTGGCCACGGACAGCAGCGCCAGCAGGCCCGCGAGCAGCAGGAACGCTCCGCCCACGATCAGGAACGACCAGGCGAGGCCGAGTCCCAGGTTGTGGATCCCGTACGCCGCCGCGAAGCTCAGCACCGGCAGCGAGAACAGGACGAGTACTCCGGCGGTACTGATGGCCAGGCCACCGATCGCCCCGCGCTTGACGTCCTGGCGCAGCTCCGCCTTGGCGAGCGCGATCTCGTCGTGCACCAGCGCGGACATCTCGGCCGTCGCCGAGGCGACCAGCTGGCCGAGGCTGCGGTCGGCGCCGCCGACGGCGGTGTTGCTGGGGTCGCTCATTCGCTGACTCCCTCTTCTCTCTCCGGTCCCGTCATCTCCCGGCCCAGATGTCCTTCTCCGGCCCAGATGTCAGATCATGCCGGACGGTCGGCCTCGTCGCTCCCCGCCCCCGCCACTTGCGCGAGGCGGCGGTGCTCGGCGGCCTTCGCCTCGTAGAGGACGGCCATCCGCAGGTGGTAGGCCGGATTGTGCTGTTCGTACACATCCGGGATGCCGTCGTGGTCCTCGTCGCGCTCCTCCTCGTCGACGAGCGCCCGGTAGCGGCGTACGCGCAGCTTCAGCAGGACGGTGGCGAAGACGGCGGCGATCAGCGAGCCCGTCAGGACGGCCGCCTTGATCTCGTCCGCGAGCGCGCCCTCGCCGTCGAAGGCCAGCTCACCGATGAGCAGCGAGACGGTGAAGCCGATCCCGGCGAGCGTCGCCACCGCGAAGACGTCCGGCCAGGCGAGGTCCTCGTTGAGCTCCGCCCTGGTGAACCGCGCGGCACACCATGTCCCTGCGAAGATGCCCACCGCCTTGCCGACCACCAGACCGAGCACCACGCCGAGCGTCTCGGGCCGGGTGAAGACGTCCGCCAGCGCCCCGCCGCTGACGCCGACCCCGGCCGACATCAGGGCGAAGAGCGGCACGGCGAGCCCGGCGGAGAGGGGCCGCACCAGGTGCTCGATGTGCTCGCCGGGGGAGTGCTCCTCGCCCTCGCGGCGGGTGCAGCGCAGCATCAGGCCCATGGCGACGCCCGCGATGGTGGCGTGGACGCCGCTGTTGTACATCAGCCCCCAGACGGCCAGCGCCAGCGGCAGGTACACGTACCAGCCGCGCACGCCCGTGCGCAGCAGCACCCAGAAGAGGGCGAGGCCCGCGAACGCGCCGCCGAGCGCGACGAAGTCGATCTCCTTGGTGAAGAAGACGGCGATGATGAGGATCGCGAAGAGGTCGTCGACGACGGCGAGCGTGAGCAGGAAGGCGCGCAGGGCGCTCGGCAGGGAGGTCCCGATGACCGCGAGCACGGCGAGCGCGAAGGCGATGTCGGTGGCGGTCGGCACGGCCCAGCCGTCCATCTCCCCGCTGCCCACGGCGTTGACCAGCGCGTATACGAGTGCGGGCACCGCCATCCCGCAGAGCGCGGCGATCACGGGCAGCGCGGCGGCCCTGGGGTCGCGCAGCTCACCGGCGACGAGTTCGCGCTTGAGCTCGATGCCGGCGACGAAGAAGAAGACGGCGAGGAGGCCGTCGGCGGCCCAGTGCTGGAGGGAGAGATCGAGCCCGAGGGAGCCGACGCCGAGGTGGAAGCCCTGGACGTCGGCGTAACCGCCGCCCCACACATTGGCCCAGATCAACGCGGCGATCGCGGCGACGAGGAGCAGGACCCCGCCGACGGTCTCGGCGCGCAGCGCTTCCGCGACGAAGTTGCGCTCGGGCAGCGACAGCCGGCCGAGGAACTTCCGGCGGCTGTCCTTGAGGGTGTCGGGCGCGACCACGGGGGCGACCTCCGGTCCGGTTCAACGGGCATGACAAACCACATTGCCGACCAGACTTCCCGGCGCACCTGGGTCCTTACTTTACCTAACCCTTTACCCGGGCACGGCCGAACGAATCCGACGAATCCGGCGTTCGCCAGATTAGGGGAAGGTGTTGGTTTGCCCGGGGTTTGTCTGCGGGCCGGTGGGGGCTGGTCGCGCAGTTCCCCGCGCCCCTGAGGGGTCCGGCCGCACCCGAGGACCCAGGCTCAGCCGCAACCCCTTAAGGGGCGCGGGGAACTGCGCGACCGGCCACCCTCCGGCCCGCAGCCGAACCCCGGGCCCGGCCACCGCCTCAGTCCTCGGCGGACGCCCCCGGCAACTGCGTCTGAATCAGATCCATCACCGAGGAATCCGTCAGCGTCGTGACATCCCCCAGCTCCCGGTTCTCCGCGACATCCCGCAGCAACCGCCGCATGATCTTCCCCGACCGCGTCTTCGGCAGCTCCGCCACCGGCAGAATCCGCTTCGGCTTGGCGATCGGCCCCAGCGTGGCGCCCACATGCGCCCGCAGCTCCTCCACGAGCCCCTCGGTCTGCGCCGCCGACCCCCGCAGGATCACGAACGCCACGATCGCCTGCCCGGTCGTCTCGTCGGCCGCGCCGACGACCGCCGCCTCGGCGACCGACGGGTGGGAGACGAGCGCCGACTCGACCTCGGTCGTGGAGATGTTGTGCCCGGACACGAGCATCACGTCATCGACCCGGCCGAGCAGCCAGATGTCCCCGTCGTCGTCCTTCTTCGCCCCGTCCCCGGCGAAGTACTTCCCCTCGAACCGCGACCAGTACGTGTCGATGAACCGCTGGTCGTCACCCCAGATCGTGCGCAGCATCGACGGCCACGGCTCGGTGAGGACGAGATACCCGCCGCCCCCGTCCGGCACCTCGCGCGCCTCGTCGTCCACGACGGTCGCCGAGATCCCGGGCAGCGCCCGCTGCGCGGACCCCGGCTTGGTCTCCGTGACGCCCGGCAGCGGCGAGATCATCATCGCGCCGGTCTCCGTCTGCCACCAGGTGTCCACGATCGGGCAGGTGTCCGCGCCGATGTGCTTGCGGTACCAGATCCACGCCTCCGGGTTGATGGGCTCGCCCACCGACCCCAGCACCCGCAGCGACGACAGGTCGAACTTCGCGGGGATGTCGTCGCCCCACTTCATGAAGGTCCGGATCGCCGTCGGCGCCGTGTAGAGGATCGTCACCCCGTACTTCTGGACGATCTCCCAGAAGCGCCCCTGGTGCGGGGTGTCCGGCGTGCCCTCGTACATGACCTGCGTCGCCCCGTTGGCCAGCGGCCCGTAGACGATGTACGAGTGGCCGGTCACCCAGCCGATGTCGGCGGTGCACCAGTACACGTCGGTCTCGGGCTTGAGGTCGAAGACCGCGTGGTGGGTGTAGGCGGCCTGCGTCAGATAGCCGCCCGAGGTGTGCAGGATGCCCTTCGGCTTCCCCGTGGTCCCGGACGTGTACAGGATGAACAGCGGGTGCTCGGCGTCGAACGCCTGCGGGGTGTGCTCGGCCGACTGGCGAGCGACGATGTCGTCCCACCAGACGTCCCGGCCCTCGGTGAAGGCGGTCTCCTGGCCCGTGCGCCGCACCACCAGTACGTGCTCGACCTGCGGGCACTTCGCCACCGCGTCGTCGATCGCGGGCTTCAGCGCGGACGGCTTGCCGCGCCGGTACCCGCCGTCCGCCGTGATGACCAGCTTCGCGTCGGCGTCCTGGATACGGGAGGCCACCGCGTCGGCCGAGAAGCCGCCGAAGACCACCGAGTGCGCCGCGCCGATCCGCGCGCAGGCGAGCATCGCGACGGCCGCCTCGGGGATCATCGGCATGTACACCGCGACCCGGTCGCCGGCCCGGACGCCCAGCTCCGTCAGGGCGTTGGCGGCCCGCGAGACCTCGTCCTTCAGCTCGGCGTAGGTGATCGCGCGGCTGTCGCCGGGCTCGCCCTCGAAGTGGATGGCGACCCGGTCGCCGTGGCCGGCCTCCACATGCCGGTCGACGCAGTTGTACGCGACGTTGAGCCGGCCGTCGGCGAACCACTTGGCGAACGGCGGGTTCGACCAGTCCAGCGTCTCGGTCGGCTCGGTGGCCCAGGTGAGGCGCCGGGCCTGCTCGGCCCAGAAGCCCAGCCTGTCCGCCTCGGCCTGCTCGTACGCCTCTGCCGTCACGTTGGCTTCAGCGGCCAGCGCGGCAGGAGGAGCGAACCGGCGCTCCTCCTTCAAGAGGTTGGCCAGGCTTTCGTTGCTCACGACATCTCCCTTTCCCAGGGCGTCCTATATGCCTATGTGTCCCGGGCCATAGCTCATCAGGCCAATCGCCGGGTGACAAGAGTCTCCCGAAAATTGGTTTAGACCTATAAGGCTTCCGGGGCGTCGGCGTGTCATCAGACGGTCTCACGGACCGGGTCCGCCCTGGGTTCAGGAAATCGTGCGCCGCGCGGCGTTCGAGCGCCGCGCGGCGCCGAGGCGCGTCAGCCGAGGGCCGCCTCCAGCGGCGTCGGCCTCACCCCTTCGAAGACCTCCTCGCAGTCGTGGTGCGCCAGCAAGTACGCCTGGGCCTCGCCGACATGGAAGTACATGCCGTGCAGGGTCAGCGTGCCCTCGGCCAGGCGCCGCGCCACCGACTCGTGGCGCCGCAGATGGTCCAGCTGCTGCACCACATTGGTGAGACAGAGCTGCTCGACGGCGTCGGCGGGCAGCCGCCCGGCGATCCGCGCCCAGGAGTGCTTACGGCTCGCCATCCGCTCCAGGCTGGGCATCCCGTGCCGCAGCCAGCGCCGCAGCGGGGTCTGCGGGGCGTCCGGCCCGGCGGCCAGGAGCGCCTGCATGGCCCCGCAGCCGGAGTGGCCGCAGACCGTGATGGACTCGACCCGCAGCACCTCCACCGCGTACTCGATCGCCGCCGCCACCGAGTCGTCACCGCTCTCCGCCCCGGGGGGCGGCACCAGATTGCCGACGTTGCGCACGGTGAACAGATCGCCCGGGCCACTCGAAGTGATCATGCTGGTGACGAGCCGGGAGTCCGCGCAGGTGAGGAAGAGCTGGGACGGCTGCTGCCCCTCGCGGGCCAGCCGCGCCAGCTCGTCGCGCACCAGCGGCGCGGTGTTGCGCTGGAAGGAGCTGAGCCCGCTGGCCAGTTGATGCCCGTGGCGCCTGGGCGCCGGCGCCTTGTCGTGGCAGTGGTGGTTGCGCCAGGGGGTCCAGGGCCGGCAGCAGCTCTGGGTGGCGGAGGCGGGCTCGGAGATGCGCCCGCCGGCCCGTCCGGTGATCCGCACCTCGCCACCGCGCGCGGTGTGCGTGGCCTGCCAGCCCTGCAACGCCTCGTACGCCGCGTGGTCCATGAACGAGCCGTCCAACTCCACGACCGCCCGCGCTCCTTGGGGTACCTGACTCAGCGACCTGGTCAGACGCGGTACGGCCAGGAACGTCAACTGCCCGCGCGCCTGGACCAGATACGAGGCGTCGTCCTGCTGCCGCACGGTGATCCGGGTCCGCGCCACCCGGCGCAGCGCGACCGCGACGGCCACGGCGATCCCCATGACCACGCCCTGGAGCACCCCGAACACCAGCACCCCGCCGACCGTCGCCACGTACACGAGGAACTCGCGGTGCCGGTGGACCTTGCGGATGTGGGCGTACGACACCATCTGGATGCCGACCATCATCACCAGCGCGGCCAGCGCGGCCAGCGGAATCCACTCCAGGACGGCCACGAGCAGCCCGGCGGCGAGCAGCACCCACACTCCGTGCAGCACGGTGGAGGCGCGCCCGGCCGCCCCGGCCCGTACGTTGGCGCTGCCGCGCACCGCGCCGCCGGAGACCGACATTCCGCCGAGCAGTCCGGAGACGGCGTTGGCGATGCCCTGGCCGCGCAGCTCCCGGTCGAGGTCGGCCCGGTGGGGCGCGGCGCCGCCCGGCCGTTCGGCGGCCAGCTTGTCCACGGCGACGGCGGAGAGCAGTGACTCCAGGCTGGCGACCAGGGTCACCGTGAGCACGGCGGCGACCAGCCCGCCCGCCGGCCCGTGCGGCAGCTCGGGCAGGACGTGCGCGTCCCAGGAGGGCAGGTCGACCCGGGCGATGTCCGGAGCGGCCACGGCGGCCACCGCGGTGGCGATCACCACACAGGCGAGCGCGGCCGGGATGCGGCGCAGGGCCTTCCCCGGCCGCCCGGGCAGGCGCGGCCACATCAGGAGCACGGCGATGGTGAGCGCCCCGACCAGGGGCGCGGCGGGGCCGACCCTGGCCAACTGCTCCGGCAGCGCCCGGGCGTTGTCGACGGCCGAGCTCTGCGGGGAGCCGCCCAGGACGATGTGGAGCTGGGCGAGCGCGATGGCGGCGCCGATGCCGGCGAGGGTGCCGTGCACGATGGCCGGGCTCATGGCGAGCGCGGAGCGCGCGGCCTTCAGCGAGCCGAGCGCGATCTGCAGCAGACCCGCGAGGACGGTGATGGCGCAGGTGGTGCGCCAGCCGTAGCTCTGGATCAACTCGGCCGACACCACCGTGAGTCCGGCGGAGGGGCCGCTGACGAGGAGCGGTGTGCCGCCGAGCAGCCCGGCGACGATGCCGCCGACTCCGGCGGCGATGAGGCTGGCTTCCAGCGGGGCGTCGATGGCGACGGCGAGGCCGAGCGACATCGGGACGGCGAGCAGGAAGACGGTGACGGACGCGGCCAGATCGGCTCCGGCGATCCGGAAGCGGCGGCCCCGTCCTGTGGGGGGCGGGGCGTGCGGGTGGCGGTGGCTGTCGGGGTGAGT
>NZ_JBJHPC010000177.1:0-12357 GCF_045257485.1 Streptomyces sp. YS-3
CGCCCACCCACCCCAAGTTCCGATCCGTTGAGAGAGGCCGTCCCATGGAAACCCATCAGCACCGCACCGACGCCCTGGTCGTCGGCAGCGGTTACGCCGGATCGATCGCGGCCCTGCGGCTCGCCGAGGCCGGGGTCGACACGATCGTGCTGGAGCGTGGCCGCCGCTGGCAGGTCGGCGCCGACGGCGACACCTTCGCCACCCAGCACCGGCCGGACGGCCGCGCGTCCTGGCTGAGCCCGAAGTCCCCGCTCACCGACCGGACCCTCGACATCTACCCCGGCGTCCTCGAATCCCTGGAGGGCAAGGGCCTGACGATGATCGCCGCGGCCGGTGTCGGCGGCGCCTCGCTGCTCAGCAACGGCACCATGGTCGAACCCTCGCCGGAGCTGTTCCGCCGGGCCTTCGGGGACTTCCTCGACCAGCGGGAGATGCACGACGTCTGGTATCCGCAGGCCCGGGAGCTGATCGGCTGCTCCCCGATCCCCAAGGACGTCCTCGACTCCGACTTCTACCGCTCCTCGCGCGACTTCATGGACCAGCTGGAGCGCGCGGGCATCCCCTACGACCTGGTCGACCTGGCCGTCGACTGGGACGTCATCCGCGAGGAGATGGCCGGACACCGGGCGGCCTCGCACATCGCCGGGCTCAACGTCTTCGGCGTGAACAGCGGCGCCCAGCGCAGCATGGACCGCACCGTGCTGGCGCGCGCCGAGGCGAGCGGCCACGTCGAGGTGCGTCCGCTGAGCGTGGTTACCGGCATCCGCCCGTACGGCGAGGGCCACCTGGTCACGTACGACGAACTGGACGAGCGGGGCGTGCCGGCGGCGCGGCACGAGGTGCGCACCACCCACCTGGTCCTGGCGGCGGGCACCCTGGGCACGACCCGGCTGCTGCTGCGCGCGAAGGCCACGGGGCGGCTGCCGGACCTGGACGCCTCGGTGGGCACCCGGGTCGGCAACAGCGAGGTGATCACCGCCCGGACGGGTATGGCACCCAACAACCCGGCGCAGGGCGGCCCGTGCTCGGTCATCGTCAAGGACTGGCAGGACAACCCGCACGCCCCGGTGACCCTGCTCAACTTCCCCTGGGTGGACGCCCCCTCCGACGAGGGGTGGATCACCACGATCGGCGCCTCGCCGACCGAACCGCTCGGCTCCTTCCGCTACGACGCCGCCCGGGACGACGTCGTCCTGAACTGGCCCGTGGAGGATCCGCGCGCGGTGCGGGCCACCCACGCGGTCCAGCACACCCTGGACCGGCTCAACGCGGCCACCCCCGGCAGCAGGACCGCCTTCAACCGCATCGGCACCACCGGCGGCAACGTGGTGGGCGGGGTCCCCCTGGGCCTGGCCACCGCCGCCGACGGCAGTGTGCGCGGCGCGCGCAACCTGTACGTGGTCGACAGTTCGCTGCTGCACGGCTCCTCCGGCGCCGTGCCGCCGGCGCTGACCATCGCGGCGGTCGCCGCCCGCGTGGCCTCGCTCCTGGTGGCCTCGGTGACGGGCGCCTGACGCACCCGCCCGTCCGTGAGCGGACATACGAGAGGGGCTCCCCCGACAGGTTCGGGGGAGCCCCTTCCTCGTGCCCCGCGCGGCCCGAAGTGCCGCGCGGCTAGCGGAGGTTCGGGATGACGTGCTCGGCGAAGAGGCGGGCGGTGCGGACCGTCTCCTCGTAGGGCGGGTTGCCGGAGATCATCTGGAGGCTGATGGTGACGTCGCCGTACCACTCGCGGATGGTGCGCAGCCGCTCGGTCACCTCGTCCGGGGTGCCGACCAGCGTCTTGTTCTCGGCCACCGACTTGTCGAAGTCCGACTTCTTGATCTTGTCGACGATGGCCTCGTACCCGGCGTATCCCTCGCTGCGCCGGGTGCCCCACGCGGCGACCGCGTCGACCATCACCGCGTTGGTGCGCTGGGAGTACTCCCGGCCCTTGGCGCGGGCCTCGGTGGAGTCCTCGGCGAGGTAGCAGCCGTAGCTCAGGTGCACCTCGTCACCGCCCGGCGCGTGACCCGCCTCCGCGTACGCCTTGCGGTACAGGGTGAGCATCTCCTGCACCTTCTCGCGCTTGGAGATGGACGGCACCAGCAGCAGCCCGTGGCCGTCCTGCCCGGCCTGCTCGCAGGAGGAGGGGGTGATGGCCGCGGCCACCAGGATCCTCGGGTGCGGGCGCTGGTAGGGCCGGGGGAGCAGGGTGACCGGGCCGAACTTGTAGAACTCGCTGTCCCAGACCACGTTCTCCTCCGCCCACAGCTTCTGGCAGGCCCGCAGACCGTCCAGGAAGCGCGGCCGGCTCTCGTCCATGGCCAGCTCGAACGCGTCGAACTCGTCGGGCAGGAAGGCCCGGCCGAAACCGACCTGGAGGCGCCCGCGCGAGATGTTGTCCAGCATGGCGAGCTTGCCGGCCAGCTTCAGCGGGTGGGTGAAGGCCGGGATCACGGCGCCGGTCACCAGCTTGATACGGCTGGTGCGGGCCGCCGCGGCGGCCAGGAAGGTGACCGGGTCCGGGCTGTAGCCGCCGTACTTGAAGAAGTAGTGCTCGACGGTCTTGATGTGGTCGTAGCCGAGCTCCTCGGCCAGCTCCACGAGCCGCAGGGCCTCGTCGAAGTACACGTCGGCGGGCTTCTCTTCGGGGCCGACGGTGGGGAAGAAGTTGATGCCGAATTCCATTGCTACTCCGTGACGTTGGGGTGTGCGGTCAGAACACGACTCCGGCGCCGCCGTCCACCGGCAGCACCAGGCCGGTGGCGAAGGACGCCTCGGGGCGGGCGAGATGCACCAGCCACCAGGCGATCTCCTCGGGCTGTCCCACCCGGCCGAGCGGCACCCGGGCGCGCTGGCGCTCGCGCATCCGCTCGATGCCGGCGGCGTCGAGTCCGGCGTGCTCGCCGATGGGGGTCTCCACGGGGCCGGGCGCCACGGCGGCGACCCGGATTCCGCGCGGCGCGAGTTCGAGCGCCCAGGTTCGGGTGAGGAAGTCCAGCGCCGCCTTGGTGGCGCCGTAGACGGAATGGCCGGGCCAGCCGCGCTGGTTGCCGGCGGTGGTGACGTTGAGGACGGTGCCCTTGGCCGCTTCCAGGTGGGGCAGTGCCTCCTGGGTGAGGAAGAGCGGCGCGAGCAGGTTGGTGGCGACCTGGCGGCGGGTGTCGTCCGCCCCGATGGCGCCGAGCGGGGCCGAATGCATGGTGACGGCGTTGTTCACCAGCACGTCTAGCCCGCCGAGTTCGCGCACGGCCGCCTCGACGACCAGGCGCGGTCCCTCCGGCGTCGAGATGTCGGCGGCGAACGGGTGGATCCCCGGCCGCCCGACGGCGGTCTCCGCGAGCCGGGCGGCCCCGCGTCCCACCACCAGCACCCGGGCGCCCTCGTCGGCGAAGGCGTGCGCCACGGCCCGCCCGATGCCGGTGCCGGCCCCGGTGACGACGACGCACCGCCCGGCGAGGCCCGTGTCCGCGCCCGTGGCCGGGCCGGTCACAGCTCGGTGCGCTCTCCGTCGGTGCCCACCGGCGACCACCACAGGTTGCCGCGCGTGACACCGTCGGCGAACAGGGCGCTGCGGCCCTCGACGATCCGGCCGTTCTCCCAGCGCAGCATGTGCACGCCCTCGACCTGGAGCCGCTCGTACGGGGAGACGGTGCCCTCCTCGGCGTGGGCGCGGTAGCCGTCGAGGCGGTAGATGTCGACGGAGATGCCCTCCGCCTCGTGGATCAGGATGCTCAGCGTCTCCGCCTGGATTCGGCCGCCGCACGCCTCGCCCAGCTTGCCCATCTTCTGGAGGTAGTCGTCCAGGCCGTTGAACCAGCCGGCGAACTGGTGGTTGCCCGGCATCTGGAAGCGCAGGTCCTCGGACCAGTATTCGACGATCTTGGTGCGGTCGCCGGTCATGAGGGCCGCGTAGGCAGCCTCCACCCGCTCACGTGTCAGATCGGCCATGGTGTTCCTCCTGCTCGGAGCCGGTGTGCGAACCGGCGACGCTGTCATGGGAGTTGACCCGGTGCCGGACGAGCCAGCCGTCGTCGTGACGGACCAGCTCGTCCCGCCCGGTGGTGCTCAGATGGAGTTCGCAGCGCCCGCCGCGCGGCGTCTGGAGGAGCACCGCGTCGTAACGGGTGTGCACGGCGCCGTCCGGGGCGGGGCGCACGGTCAGCATCCCGATCAGATACCGCCGCACCCGCCCGTCCGCCCGGCGCTCGCCCACGGCCCCGCGGGCCGCCGCCGCGATCGCGGCGCGCCCGGTGCGTACGGGCGGCGCGTTCCCGGCGAAGACCTTGTCCGCCGGGGCCTCCTGCTCGAAGACGGCGTCCTCGGCGAAGGTGAGCGCCCAGCGCTCCACGTCGCCCTCGCCGAGGAGGCGCACCTGGTGGGCGTAGAACCGCTGGATCTCGTCGTAGAGACGGCCGTCCGCGGTCTCCGCGGCCCCGGGCGCCACCGGTTCAGGCCCCGTCGTGGGCGATGTCGCGGTGCTTGATCAGCCACCGGCCGGACCGCCGGACCAGCACGTCCTCGCCGGTGGTGCTCAGATACACCGAGGCCTTGCCGCCGCGCGGGGTCTCGAAGACCACCGCGTAGTACCGGGTGCGGACCGCCTCCTCGTCCCCCGCCTCCGCGCTCTCGGGGGTGGCGACCACCATGGAGAACCAGTGACGGCGCTGGACGTCGCGCCCCGCGAGCCGGTCGATGCCGCGCCGCATGGAGGTGGCGATGTCGAGACGGCCCTTCCACGGCTCGGGCTTGACGTTCTGCGCGAACACCCCGTCCTCGGTGAAACCCTCGGCCCACTCCTCCGCTTCACCCGCGTCGAGCACCTGCATATGGCGGGCGTAGAACTGGAGGATCTGGGCGTACGTGTCCGCCGAGACGGCGGGCACTTGGGTGCCGGCGGTGGCCATCACCGCCGCGACATCGGGGGTCACCGGGCGGCTCCGGCCTGGCGGGCCACGCCCTCGACCACGACGTCGCTCAGGTGCGGCTCGCCCTTGATGACGGTGCCGAGCGCCTTGAGACGGGCCCGGAACTCGGGCTCGGCCAGCGCCGTGTCGAAGGACTCCTTGCTGTCCCACTCCGCCACGTTGAAGTAGACGCCCGGGTCCTTCTGGGAGCGGATCAGCTGGTAGCGGATCAGCCCGGGCTGCACCTCCATGAACTCGGCGACGTGCGCGTAGATCCGCTCCAGCTCCTCGGGCTTGCCGATGAGCGTCAGCTTGTTGACGAAGACGACCACGAAGACTCCTCGTTAGGACGAACGGTGGCACCCGGCCACCGGTGGTGGCCCCGGGGGCGCTCTCCACCCTCCGCCGCGCCGCTGATGCCTGGTTGGTGACTCGTTGGTGGCACGACGGCGCCGCGCCGCCACGACCGGGCCCCCAGCCCGTCGGTATCGCGCCCCGATCCGGTCACCGCCCCGGCTGCCGATGCTGAGGGCACCGTCCTGTCCACCGAACCCGGGAGTGCCCGTGTCCGAGGCATCCGTGCCCGTCCTCATCGCCGGCGGGGGCCTGTCAGGCCTGTCCACCGCGCTCTTCCTCGGTCTGCACGGCGTCCGGCCGCTGCTGGTCGAGAAACACCCCGGCACCTCCGTCGTGATGAAGGCACGCGGGCAGTACCCGCACACCATGGAGGCGCTGCGCATCGGCGGGGTGGCCGACCGGATCACCGCCGCCTCGCCGGGCGGCACCGGCGACTTCTACATGGCGCTCGCCGAGACCCTCTCCGGCCCGGTGCTGCGCGGCATCATGACGCAGGGCGAGATGAGCATGGGCCATGTCTCGCCCGAGGACTGGGCGATGGCCAGCCAGGAGCTCACCGAGGTCGTCCTCGCCGAGCGGGCCCGTGAACTGGGCGCCGACCTCGCCTTCGGCACCGAACTCGTCTCCTTCACACAGGACGCCGACGGGGTCACCGCGCTCCTGCGCGACGTGGCCACCGGCGCCGAACGCACCGTACGCGMCCAGCWGCTGGTCGGGGCGGACGGCCGCAAGAGCCCGGCCCGCCGGGCTCTCGGCATCGGCGTCCACGGGCGGGGCCGGCTGGGCGAGGTCTTCCGGGTCTTCTTCGACGCGGACATGAGCGGCCCGTTGGCGGGGCTCGCGGGCGGGGTGACCGAGGGCCGCAGGTTCGCCCTGTTCCATCTCCTGCACCCGGTGCCGGGCGTCTTCTACACCACGGACATCCCGGGCCGCTACGGCTACATCCACGGTATGACCAGGGACCAGCCCGACTTCCGCGACTACACCGAGGAGCAGTGCGCCGCCCTCGTACGCACCGGTCTGGGCATGCCCGACCTGGAGCTGACGGTGGCCGGGTCGGGCCGCACCGAGATCGTGAGTGAGGTCGCCGACCGGTTCACGGTGGGGCGGGTGCACCTGGTGGGCGACGCGGCCAAGGTGGTGCCGGCGCCCGGCGGGCTCGGCGGCAACACGGCCGTCATGGACGGCTTCTACCTCGCGTGGAAGCTGGCCATGACCGTCCGCGGCCAGGCCGGTCCCGGGCTGCTCGCCAGCCATGACGCGGAGCGCAGGCCCGTCTCCGACATGATCGCGGAGCAGCAGTTCGCCAACACCGTGGAGCGCCTGGGCCCCGACCTCGACGACGGCACGGCCGCCGCGCCCATCGACCCGGTCGTCCAGGTCTTCGGCTACCGCTGCGCGCAGGGCGCCGTGGTCCCGGAGCCCGGGGACGCGGGCGAACTCCTGGAGGACCCGACGGCCCCCACCGGCCGCCCCGGCTCGCGCGCGCCGTACGTGCCGCTCGACGGGGGCGGCTCCACCACCGCCCTGTTCGGCCGCTCCTTCGTCCTGCTCGCCGGGGCCGACGCCACAAAGTGGGAGGCCGCGGCGGAGAGCGCCGCGGGCCGGCTCGGCATCGACCTCGCCGTCCACCGCGTGAGCGGCTGGGAGAAGAGCTACGGCGTGACCCCCTCGGGCGCGGCCCTGGTGCGCCCCGACCGCTTCATCGCCTGGCGCGCGCCGGACGACTCCGCCACGGACGGCCTCGAAGCCGCCCTGCGCACGGTCCTGGATCGTCCCACCGACTGACCCACACCGTGTCCCACCTGCTGAAACGGAGACTGCGACCATGACCATCCTGGTGACCGGGGCGACCGGCAACGTCGGCGGCAAGGTGCTGGCGCGCCTGCACGCGGCGGGCCATTCCGTACGGGCCCTGACCCGCGACCCCGCCCGCGCCCGGCTGCCCGCCGGTGTCGAGGTGGTGGGCGCCGACATGGGCCTGCCCGACACCCTGCCGGACGCGCTCGACGGCGTACGCGAGGTCTTCCTCATGTCGCTCGGCCACAACAAGCGCACCCATGACGCCAACCTGGTGGCCGTCGCGCGCAAGACGGGGGTGGAGCGTGTCGTGCAGCTGTCCACGCTCGGGGTCGCGGAGGTGGAGGAGGAGAACGACACCCCGCTGGGCCTGTGGCACCGCCAGGCCGAGAAGGCGCTCATGGAGTCGGGCCTGGCCTGGACCGTCCTGCGGCCCAACGGCTTCATGACGCACGCCCTGGGCTGGGCGCAGGCGGCGCGCGGGGACGGCGTGGTGCGCAGCCCCGTCGCCGATCTGCCCGAGGCGCTGGTCGACCCCGAGGACATCGCCGACGTGGCGGTGCGCGCGCTGACCGGGCCGGGCCACGAGGGCCGCGTCTACGCGCTCACCGGCCCCGAAGCCCTGACGGCTCGTCAGCAGGTCGCGGTGCTCGGCTCGGTGATCGGACGGAAGCTGCGCTTCGAGCAGATACCGATCGAGGAGCACCGCGCGATCATGGCGGGGCTGTACGGGGAGGCGACCGCCGACGGCGTCGTGGCGGCGCTGCGCAAGGCGCTGGAGTCCGGTGACGACTTCCGCGGGCGGCTGTTCCCGGACGTGCGGAACGTACTGGGCCGGCGCGCGCGCAGCTTCCGGGACTGGGCCGAGGCGCACAAGGCCGACTTCGTCTGATCCCGGGCCGGCCACCACCGGCCTCGCCCGACACGGCACGGTGCCCGGCGTCCACCGGATGGACGCCGGGCACCGTCGTGCTCGCCGCGAGGGGTTGGCCGGGGGTCAGGCCGCGGCCCGCGAGAAGGCCCGGGTGCGCTTCTCGTAGCGCGGGCGCCACACGGCCTTGAAGAGGAGGCGCACGGGCGGCGGCACCACCGCGAGCGCGGTGCGCCGCGTCTCCTCGGAGGCGCCGTCGAGGACCCAGGGGAAGTACAGGGCGCCGCCCTTGACCCCCAGCATCCGCCGCTGCTCGGCGCCGAAGGTGTCGTACTCCTGGGCGCTGAGCACCTCCAGGACGAGGGGCAGGGCCGCGCGCTCCTCGTGGTCGAGGCGGTGGACCAGCTTGTCGCTCACCTGGGCGATCAGGGCGGGCAGCCGCTCCTGCCGCCCCTGGGCCAGTACCTCCTCGACGGCTTCGAGGAGCGGGTCGAGGGCCTCGTGCTCGGCGTCCATCTCGTCGAGCATCCGCGACCGGGCCGGACTGTCGGCGAGTTTGGCGCGCATCAGGGGCCACAGCACCTTGTCCTCGGCGGTGTGGTGGATCGTCAGGAACGTCTGGAAGGTCTCCCACCCGGTACGGAACGCGGAGCCCGGCGCGGTGCCGTGGTCCTGTGCGGTGGCGGCCAGCAGGGCCAGGTCGCGCCGGAAGGCGTCGTGGGTCGCGTACATCAGCGTCAGGTCGGGCTGGGTGCGGCCCTCGGTGGCGGTCATGGCGGGAGTCCTCTCGCGTGCGGGGTCGGACGGCATTGCGGTCTGCGCGGCGGTGGGGGACGACGCCGGGCCGGCACTCGACGGTGCACGGTGTCCCGTACCTGTGGAACAGCATGCCCCACACCGAGATGTGGGGCAAGTTGTTCCACAGGCCGGTTCGGTGCAGACTGTCGCCAGCGGGCCCCGGGACGGCCCCCGCGCCGGACCACGTTGCCGCGCTGACGCACGTGACCTGCGCGTACGCCACCGCGAGACCCGGCCGCGCGCCCTACACTCGTCCCACCACGACGACAGGACGGAGCCGGATGTCCGCCCCCACCGAGCCGAGCCGCACCCCCGGCGCGCCGGGCCGCGGGCCCGATCCGCGGGCCGAGCGCAGCCGCGCCGCCGCGCTGGCCGCCGCCCGCGATCTCCTCATCGAGCAGGGCTGGTCGGCGGTCACCCATGTCGCCGTCGCCGCCCGCAGCGGCGTGGGCCGTACGACCCTCTACCGCCACTGGCCCGACGCCTCGGGCCTGGTCCGGGACGTCATCGCCGAGCGGATCTCCACCGCGCACACCCCGCCGACCGGCGTCCTGCGCGACGACCTGGTCCGTGAACTCGACGGGCTGCGGCGCCTCCTGCACGACCCGGTGAGCGACCGAGGGCTGCG
The DNA here is from genome assembly GCF_045257485.1 of Streptomyces sp. YS-3. Classification (NCBI taxonomy): domain Bacteria; kingdom Bacillati; phylum Actinomycetota; class Actinomycetes; order Kitasatosporales; family Streptomycetaceae; genus Streptomyces; species Streptomyces sp. YS-3. Next base: position 9,344 of record NZ_JBJHPC010000177.1, read on the forward strand.
GGCCGTCATCGAACGGGCCGGGGTCGACCCGGTCTTCGCCCAGCTCAAGGAGGCGCTCTACCGCGAGGGCTCGCGTGTCTTCCGTACCGTCCTCGACGCCGCGAAGGCGCGCGGCGAACTGGCCGCGGACCTCGACCCGGATCTGGCCGTCGACCAGTTGGCGGGCCCGCTGATGTACCGCCGGCTGCTGGCGGGGCGCCAGATCACCGCCGAGTACGTCGAGCGGGTGGTCGACGACTTCCTGGTGGCGCACGCCCCCGCCTGAAACCCGGGCCCGCCCCGGCACACGTACCGGGACGGGCGCACGGACCTCGCGCGGTCGGTCAGCGCACTGCCTGCCCGGCCTCGGCGCGGCCCCGCAGGGACGCGCTGACCTTGGACAGGCGCAGCGCCAGCTGGATCTCCAGGGCAGGGCCCGGCTGCTGCCACTCGGGGCCCAGGAGCTGCGAGACGCGTTCCAGCCGCCGGGCCACCGTGTTGGTGTGCACCCTGAGCGCCTCGGCCGCGTACGTCGGACTGGCGCCCGCCGCGAAGTACGCCTCCAGGGTCGCCGCGAGATTCGTCGAGCGCCGCTCGTCGTAGGTGAGGATCGGGCCGAGCGTCTGCTCGATGAACGCGCCGATGTCACGGTTGCCGCCCAGCAGCATGCCGACGAAGCCGAGTTCGTCGGCCATCGCCGGGGTGTCCGCGTCCTCCTTGCCGAGGATCGTCAGGACGTCTAGGCAGGCGGCGGCCTCCTGGTACGCGGCGAGCAGCTCCTCGGGACCGCCGCAGGCCGAGGCCGCGCCGACCGCCACCGGCCGCCCCAGGGTCCTGGCGAGGCGCTGCTTCACGTCGTGGGCGGCCTCGCGCGCGTCCGTGTGCGGCAGCAGAAGCACCAGATGGCCGTTGTGGACCGTTCTGGCGCCCCCGCGGAGCCAGACGAAGGTCGAGGTCCAGGTCGACAGGGCGTGCCCCTCGCCGGCCGGGAACCGGGTGACGATCACGGCGTGCCGGCGGCTCAGGTCGAGCCCGAGCCCCTTGAGCCGGCGCTGGCAGCGGCGGCTGAAGGGAATCCCGTCGAGCAGCCGGTCCAGGGCCTCGTCGCGGAACTTGCGGTCGGCGGACTCGGCGCCGCGGTTGAGCGTGACCAGGATCGCCGCCGCCTGGGCCGCGTGCCGCACCAGGTCCGTATCCGGCGTACGGCCCGCCCCGCAGCGCAGGACCAGTGCGCCCCGGTCCTCCTTGCCGGCCCGCAGGGGCGCGACCACGGTGCCCTCGTCCAGGTGGACGACGCGCTGCTCCGCGCGGGCGGTGAAGGCGGCGGCGGCCAGCTCCTGCTCGTCGTCCCACCGGCCCTGGTCGCGCGCCATGATGTCGTCGTTCTCGTCGCGCAGCGAGACCGAGCCGTCGAGGACCTGGCCCGCCGTGACCGTGAACGCCTTCACGTCGACTCCGCCGAGGGCGAGTTCGACGAGCCGTCCGCCGCTCTGCGCGGTCCGCCGCCGCGCCTTCTCCCGGGCGCGCAGCCGGTCGACCTCGGCGGCGAGGTCGGCGGCCCGGGAGCGGGCGCGCTCCAGGGACTGGACGGAGTTCACGGCGGGGACGGCGTAGGTGGCGACCGTCGACAGGGTCGCCACCTCGTCCGCGGTGTACGAGCGGGCCACCCGGTCACCGCCGAAGAGCACGCCGATGACCTTGCCCTCACTGCGCAGCGGCACCGCGAGCAGCGCCGTCAGCCCCTCTTCCAGGACGACCGCCTCGATGTGCTCGGAGCGCGGGATCGTGTCGTCCCGGTGGCAGTCGGCGGTCCACACGGGCGACTGCCCGACCGCGTTGATGGCGTTCATGCCCTGCCAGACGGGGACGCGGGCGACCCCGCCGAGCACGGAGATCGCCCCGTCCGCCGCGCGGATGCAGGACCCGTCCTCGCCGTCGAGGAGGAGCACCCAGGCCATGTCCACGTGCAGGAGCAGCCGGGTACGGCGTACGAGGGTGGTGAGCAGCGAGTCGAGGTCGTCCTGCTCGGCGAGGGCGCGGGTCGTGTCCATGAGCAGGGCGAGCTCGTTCTTGCGCCGCTCCAGGTCCGCCAGCTGCTGCTCGACCCCGAGGGCCAGTTGCTCGGCCCGTTCCAGATCGTCCACGACATGCGGGGGAGCGCCTCCCCGCCGCGCCTGGAGCGCCGGTTGACTGAAGGCTCCGCGGGAGGCCCGCATGGCCAGGAGTTCCAGATAGGTGACGGCACCACTGAGGGTGGCCGTGTCTTCGGACATCTCACTCCGTACTGTGCGCAGGGGGACGCTCCGCCCACCGGTCGCGCCGACGCGACGGAGCACAAGGGGTGATGGGGGTGTCCTGTCCTCGCCGGTCCGCCCCACGGCGGAGGGAGAACCGCCGCCCGGACGCGGTCCCCGCCCGGCGACCCGCCCGACGGGGCGGCCGTGGCACCGCTGACCTGCTCTTCGGCTCTGCGGCTGCTTTCCTCGTCACCACGAAAGAACCCCCCGCCCGCCATTAGGACTTCATCACGATGGCGCGATCAAGTAATTTCCCGTGTTTTGGCCGGAACTAGGTGCCGGGGTGGTTATCGGTGCGGGGGGTCGGCAGCGGCGGCCGGTGCCTCCCGTTCCCGTGGCGCTCTCCTTGACCTTGTCACTGGCGGCAGGGTTGAACGATGTCCGCCATGGACTCCGCAACCACCACCCCTGCATCCCGGACCACCAGGACCGTCGTCGTCACCGGCGCCGGTACCGGCATAGGCCGGGCCACCGCGCGTGCCTTCGCCGACGAGGGGGCCCACGTGCTGGCCGTGGGGCGGCGGCCGGAACCGCTGCACGAGACCGCCGACGGCCGGGCGGGGATCACACCGCTGGTCGCCGACATCACCGCCGAGGGCGCGCCCGCGCGGATCGTCGGAGCCGCGCTCGACCTGCACGGACGCGTGGACGTGCTGGTCAACAACGCCGGTATCGTACGCAGCGGTTCGCTCGCCGCCCTCGACCCGGAGGGGTTCGCACCACAGATCGCCACCAACC
>NZ_JBJHPC010000178.1:0-12328 GCF_045257485.1 Streptomyces sp. YS-3
GGCCGGTGCCATCAGGGGGGAGTGGTAGGCCCCGCCCACCGCGAGCTGGCGGGCCCGCAGTGCGCCCAGGGCCTGCGCCCGTTCGACGACGCGCCGTACCGCCGGTGTGCTGCCGGAGACGACCGCCTGGCGGGGGGAGTTGACGTTGGCGACCGCCACCAGGTCCGGGTCGGCGCACTCCTCGCGGCACATCCCGCGGATCAGGTCCAGGGGAAGTCCCACGATCGCGGCCATGGACCCCGGGGACAGGCGGGCCGCGTCGCGCATGGCCCGGCCGCGGCAGGAGACGAGCCGCAGCGCGGTGTCCAGGTCCAGGCACCCGGCGGCGTACAGGGCGGTGAACTCACCGAGGCTGTGCCCGGCGACGTAGGAGGGCTGCCAGCCCTGGGTGCGCAGCCGGGCCAGTGCGGCGGCCGACCAGACGAAGACCAGGACCTGGGCGATCTCGGGGTCGGTGAGGGTGCGGGCGTCGGCCGTGGACATCAGCTCCGCGACCGGCAGGCCCGTCACCTCCTCGGCGCGGGCGACGATCCGCCCGCCCAGGTCCCCGAACCGGTCGATCTCCCGGCCCATGCCGGGGAACTGGCTGCCCTGCCCGGGGAAGAGGAAGGCCGTGGGGGCGCCGCTCATGGTGTGGTGCCTTCGGGCTCGTCCGGTGTGGTGCCCGCGGGCTCCTCCGGTGTGCGGGCGGCGGCCCATGCGGCGGCCATGTCGTCGCCGAGGTCATGTGCGCCGCCCACCATCTCCACCCCGCGGTCGGCGGCCCAGTGCTCCAGTTCGCCGTGCAGGCGCACCGGCCAGGTGGTCTCGCCGGGGGTGACCTCGACCTCGATGTCCTTGAAGGCCGCGTCCATCGGCAGTCCTCCGACGGCCTTGACGACGCCTTCCTTGACGCCGAACGCCTTGCCGAGGAGCCGTTGGTGCGGTGTGTCCGTGCCGGCGTGGTCCTCGGCGGTCCGGCGTTCGGCCAGGGTGAAGACGCGTTGCAGAAGCTCCCCCTTGGTCCGGGCGACCGCCAGGTCCCATCGGCACAGGTCGACCAGGTCGATGCCCGCCGCATGGACGTCCTGGGGCATCGTTGCGCGAAGAATTTCTGACATTTCCATCGACGACTCCTGTCGCTGCGCGATGGTCGGGGGAATGAAGGAACGGGCGGAGAAGAGCAGGAATTCGCAATCGAATTCAGATTCCGGATGGTTGCCGGTGTCCCGTCCTGAGATTGAAGCTAGATTCCGTCCCGCATTCGTGTCAACCGATCTGTCGCGGTTGTCTCATTTTCTTGCCGGACGTGAAAGGGCTCTTTTCCGGACCGGTAAGGAATGACAGAACTCTGTAAGATTTGGCAGCTCAACGTCATGGTGGAGGGCGCTGAGTAATCCTTTTCGAGCCCTGTTGACGGGCCTCTCGGAATATGCCTAGCCTGCTGATGTCGATGCGGCTCATTTCCGCATTTCGGTGCTCGTCGAGGAATTCTGCATTCCTCCGGGCCTGCCTTTCCTGAACCCCTGTGAGAGAAGAGAGGCGTTCATGCCGCGCTGGGTTGAAACGGTTTCCGCCATCGAGGGCTGGAACCACATCGATACAACCGCCCGCGTCCGCTGGGGCGAATGCGATGTGCAGGGCCACGCCTACTACGCCAGCTACGTCCCCTGGTTCGACCTGGGCCGCGAGGCGTTCGCACTGGCCGTGGGCGTCGACTTCTGGAACTACACCATCACCACGACGAACTTCCGGGCGCGCTTCCACGAGCCGGCCAAGTACCTGGACGACCTGACCATCCGGACCTGGGCCGTGACCCCGAGGCGCCACCTCGAGTGCCACTACGAGATCTACCGCACGAGCGGCGGACGCCTCCTGGCCGAAGCCCACTCGGTGCACTCGCTCGTCGACCCCGCCACCGGTCGGCTGATGCGCGCCACCGATGAACTCCACGACAAGTTCGAGGAGTTCATGGAGCGCCGCCGTGCCGAGGCGGCTGCGGCCCGCGCCTGACCGTCACGACCGGCGGCAGCCCTGCCGCCGCCCTTCCCCCTCACCGCCGAACGCCCCAGGAGGCAAGGCAATGACTTCCCCCGCCCTCGAGCAGCTGCGTGCCGCACTGCGAGGACAGCTGATCACTCCGGCGGACCCGGAGTACGACACCGTGCGCCGTGTCTTCAACGCGATGATCGACCGCCGCCCGGCGCTGATCGTGCGCTGCCTCGGCACTGCCGACGTCCTTGCGGCTCTGGCGTACGCCCGCGAGGCGGGCCTTCCTGTCGCGGTGCGCGGCGGCGGGCACAGCATCGCGGGCCACGGCACCTGCGACGGCGGGCTCCTCGTCGATTTGTCGCTGATGCGCGCGGTGCACGTCGACCCCGCGCGCCGCACCGTGCGCGCCCAGGCCGGAGCGACGCTCGGTGACGTGGACCGTGAGTCCCAGGTCCACGGCCTCGCCGTACCCAGCGGCCAGGTCTCCGAGACCGGCATCGCGGGCCTCACTCTCAGCGGCGGGATGGGCATGCTCCAGAGGAAGTACGGCCTGACCTGCGACAACCTGCTCTCTGTGGATATGGTCACGGTGAACGGGGAGCTCGTGACCGCCAGCGCCGAACAGAACACCGAGCTGTTCTGGGCCGTACGCGGCGGCGGAGGCAATTTCGGCGTCGTGACCTCCTTCGAGTACCGCGCCCACCTCGTGGGGCCGATGATGCTGGCCGGCATCGTCGCCTACCCGGTCGAAGAGGCCGCCGCGGTCCTTGAGTTCCTGCACGACGAGATCGCCGCCACCCCCGACGAACTCAGCACCGACGTCGTCTTCCTGCGGGTGCCGCGGCTGGAGTTCTTCCCCGAGGAGCACCAGGGCCGCCCCGTCGTCGCTTTCTTCCTGCGCTACGCCGGTGACGTGGAGGAGGGCTGGGAAGTGGTGCGCCGTTTCCGCGAGTTCGGCGAGCCGCTCATCGACGCCATCGCTCCCATGCCGCTGGTCCACGTCCAAGCGATGCTGGACCCCGCCAACCCGCGCGACCACCAGCAGTACTGGACCAGCGAGTTCCTGCCGAGGTTCGGTCCCGCCGAGCGGGAGACGGTCGCGCGCATCGGTGCCGACCTCCCCTCGCCCGAGACCGTCCTCCAGGTCATCCCCTTCGACGCGGAGCCGACCCGGATCCCCGCCGACGCCACCGCCTTCGCCCACCGGGAGGAGAGCTGGCTCATCCACATCGTGGGCCAGTGGGCCGACCCGGCCGACAACGACCGGTGCCGGTCCTGGGTCCGCGAGGCGGGGGCCGACCTGCGCGCCTTCGGAACAGGCGCCGCCTACCTCAACCTGCTCAGCGAAGACGACGCCGACATGCGGGTCAGCGCGTTCTGGAACGACACCCGGCTGCGCCGCCTCGCCAAGGTCAAGGCCCAGTACGACCCGGACAACCTGCTCCGCTTCAACCACAACATCCCGCCCTCCCCGGCCAGGGAGGAACGGTGAAAGGCCGCACGGCCGGCCGCCGTATACGGGTCGCCGTCGTCGGAGCGGGCTTCGGGGGACTGGGCGTGGCCATGGCCCTCAAGCGGGCCGGACATGATGACTTCGTCGTCCTCGACAAGGCTGACGACATCGGCGGCGTCTGGCGGGACAACACCTATCCCGGCGCGGCCTGCGACATCCCCGCCTCCCTCTACTCGTACTCCTTCGGCCCCCGCTACCCGTGGTCGCGGCGGTACGCCCCACAGGCCGAAATCCTCGACTACCTCCGCTCGTGCGTCGCCGCCCATGCCCTGGACCCCCATCTGCGCCTGGGGCAGGAGGTCACCGACGCGGTCTTCGACGACGCCCGGCTGCTGTGGCGGCTGCGCACGGCGGCGGGAGAGACGATCGAGGCGGAGGTGTTCGTCGCCGCCTGCGGCCAGCTGAACCGACCGGTCGTGCCCCGCATCCCCGGGGCGGAGCGCTTCGGCGGACGCGCCTTCCACTCGGCGCGCTGGGATCACGGCCACTCCCTGCACGGCCGCAGGGTCGCCGTCATCGGCACCGGCGCCAGCGCCCTGCAGATCGTTCCCGCCATCGCCGACCAGGTGGAGCACCTCACCGTCTTCCAGCGCTCAGCGCCCTACGTCGTCCCCAAGTGGGACCGTACGCTTCCCACCTCGCACCGCCTGCCCCGCCCGGTGCGGGACGTCCGGCACAAGGCTGCGCGGCTGGGCTGGTGGCTCTTCAACGAATCCCTGGTCAGCGGGCTCACCCGGCGCTCGCCCACCGCGGGGCTGACCCGGCGCGGCAGCCAGGCCCAGCTCACCCAGCAGCTCACCGACCCCGAGCTGCGGGCACGTCTCACCCCCACCACCGAAATCGGATGCAAGCGCGTCGGTATCTCCAGCACCTACTACCCGGCGCTGCAGCGACCCGACGTCACCCTGGTGACCGAGCCGATCACGGAGATCACGGCAACCGCGATCGGCACCTCCGACGGCGCCCGGCACGAGGTCGACACCATTGTGTACGCGACCGGGTTCGCCGCGACCGACTTCCTGGGACCGCTGCGGGTGAGCGGACGGCGCGGCGCGCAGCTGTCGCACGAGTGGAGTGAGGGCGCCCGCGCCCACCTGGGGATGACGGTGCCGGGGTTCCCCAACCTGTTCCTCGTCTACGGCCCCCACACCAATATCGGCGCGGGATCGGCCGTCTACATGATCGAGAGCCAGATCCGCTACATCAAGGCAGCCGTCCTCGAACTGGCGAAAGGTACCCGGTCCTTCCTCGAAGTGCGCCCCGAGGTCGCCGAGGCCTTCGACGCCGAGATGACCCGGCGCACCCGGCGCTCGGTCTGGGCGACCTGCACCAGCTGGTACCGGCACTCCTCCGGCCGGGTGACCAACAACTGGCCCGGCCAGACGGTGGAGTACCGCCGCAGGACCGCGCGCCTCAACCTGGCCGACTTCCGCCCGGCCCTGCCACGGCCGCGCCGGCCGTGACCTCGCGCCCGTCTCCCTCACCGCAAGGAACGCCATGACCCTGCACCAGGAAGAACCGCCCCCCTCACCATCGCAGGCGGACTCGGAAGCCGTCCTGGACGCGCTGCGTGAGCAGGGCTTCCCGCCGCTGGAAAGCGCCGATGTCCCCGAACTGAGGTTGCTGGTCGGCCGGTTGCGCCGATCCCAGGGCGCTCCGGAACCGGTGGCTCACGTCCTCGGTACGTTCGTCCCGGGACCGGCGGGCATGCTGCCGGTACGGGTGTACCAGCCCGAGCCGCGCTCCGGGCCCCGCCCGCTTTTGGTGTTCTTCCACGGCGGCGGTTGGGTCGCGGGCGACCTCGACCTGGTCGACCGGCCGCTGCGGCGGCTCGCCAACGCGACCGGTGCCGTCGTGGCCAGTGCCGGCTACCGGCTCGCCCCCGAAACCCAGTTCCCCGGGCCCACGCACGACGCCTACGCGGCCCTGTGCGCGCTCGCCGCCCGCGCGGCCGAGTTCGGCGCCGACCCCGGCCACCTCATCGTGGCGGGGGAGAGCGCCGGGGCGAACCTGGCCGCCGCGGCATGCCTGACGTCCCGCGAGGAAGGCGGACCGCGACCCGCGCTGCAGATCCTCATCTGCCCGCCGCTCGCCCCCGCGCGGCACACCCACTTCGCGTCCTACCGGGACAAGGCCGACGGCTATCTCAATACCCGGGCCGCGATGGAGCGGTTCTGGGACCTGTACGTGCCCGACGCGGACGCGGCCCGCAGCCCGCTGGCCGCCCCGCTCCTCGCCGACGACTTCTACGGGCTGCCCCCCGCGCTCATCCTCACCGCCGAGCACGACCCCCTGCGGGACGAGGCGGAGGAGTACGCGCGGCGGCTGGAACGTGACCAGGTGCCCGCGACGGTGAGCCGGATACCCGGAGCCCTGCACATCTTCTTCCTGCTCCCGCACCTCACCGCCTTCCGGGCCGCGCTGTGCGACATCGAGCGCGCCGTGCGCGGCCATCCGCCCACCGCGCCGTGGACCCGGCCGGGCCCGCGGCGGCACGGCGCGCCGTCATGACCACCCCCACCCCGCCCTCAGGAAGGGGCACCGACATGCACCACCGTCACCTCTACATCGACGGCGCCTGGACCAGCTCCACCTCGCGCACCGACATCGACGTGATCGAGCCGGCCACCGAGAAGGTCATCGGCTCCGCACCCGGCGGCACCCCCGAAGACGTCGACACCGCGGTGTACGCGGCACGGCGGGCCTTCACCGACTGGGCCGGCACCCCCGCCCAGCACCGAGCCGCGTATCTGCGCACGGTGGCCGACGGCATCGAGCGCCGCGGACCGGAACTCGCCGAGCTGATCACCCGCGAGGTGGGAACACCGATCGGCTTCGCCCGCACGGCCCAGGTCGGCCTCGCGGCTCTGGCCTTCCGCACCGCGGCCGAGGTGGGTGAGTCCTACCCGTACGAACAGCACCAGGCCCCCTCGCTCCTCATCCGCGAACCGTTCGGCGTCGTGGGCGCCATCACACCGTGGAACTACCCGCTGTACCAGGTCGCCGCGAAGGCCGCCTACGCGCTGGCGGCGGGCAACACGGTGGTGCTCAAACCCAGTGAACTGGCGCCCCTGAGCGTCTTCGCCCTCACTGAGATCATCGACGCAGCCGGTCTCCCCGCCGGGGTCTTCAACCTGGTGAGCGGTGTCGGAGCGGTGGTGGGCCAGGCGCTCGCCGCGCACCCGGACGTCGACTTCCTCTCCTTCACCGGCTCCACAGAAGTGGGCAAGACGGTCAGCCGGGCCGCCGCCGGCACGGTCAAGCGGCTCGGCCTCGAACTCGGCGGCAAGAGCCCCACGGTGATGCTCCCGGATGCCGAGGTCAGCGAGGTCGTGCCCCGGGCCGTCGCCGCCGCCCTCCTCAACAACGGACAGACCTGCTGCGCTCTGACCCGCCTCGTGGTGCCCCGCGACCGCAAGGACGAGGTCGAACGGGCCGCCGCCCAGGCGGCCGGGGCGATGCGGGTGGGCGACCCGCTGCTGCCCGCCACCCAGCTGGGCCCGCTGGTCTCCGCCGGGCAGCGCGACCGGGTGCGCCGCCACATCCAACGGGCCCAGGGCCAGGGCGCGACCCTGATCACCGGCGGGGCGGAGCCCTTGGAGGACCTGCCGTACGGGTACTACGTACGCCCCACGGTCCTGTCCGACGTCACCACCGAGATGGACGCGCAGCACGAGGAGATCTTCGGCCCGGTGCTGGTGATCGAGTGCTACGACGACGAGGACGAGGCCGTCACCCTGGCCAACGCCACGCCCTATGGACTCGCCGCCGCGGTGTGGTCGGCCGACTCCGACCGCGCCCTGGCTGTGGCCCGGCGCATCCGTGCCGGACAGGTCGAGATCAACGGCGGCGGCTTCAACCTCCGTGCCCCGTTCGGCGGTTACAAGCAGTCCGGGAACGGCCGTGAACACGGCGTCTTCGGGCTGGAGGAGTTCCTCGAAGTCAAGTCCGTCCAGCTCTGAACCCTTCCTTTCCCCACCCCCGTAGAGACAGGAAACCGCTCCCATGCTCCGTACCATGTTCACCGCCAAGATCCACCGTGCCACCGTCACCCAGGCGGACCTCCACTACGTCGGCTCCCTCACCCTGTGCGCCGACCTCATGGATGCCGCGGGCCTGCTGCCGGGCGAGAAGGTCGACATCGTCGACATCAACAACGGCAATCGGCTCTCCACCTACCTCATCGAAGGCCCCCGGGGCTCCGGTGTGGTCGGCATCAACGGGGCCGCGGCCCGGCTCATCAGCCCCGGCGACCTCGTGATTGTCATCGCGTACGGGATGGTCGAGGCCTCGGAGGCTGCCAAGGTCGAACCCAAGGTCGTCTTCGTCGACGCGGACAACAAGGTGGTCTCCCTCGGAGCCGATCCGGCCGAGGCGACACCCGACGGGACCACCTTCCGCGGCGACCACGTCTTCGTCGACTAGTCCACCCTGCCCGCAACCACGACCGGGGCGGAAGGCGGCGACCTGACGCCGCCGCCTTCCGCCCCGGTGGCACTGCACGACCACCCCGGAGACAACAGATGTGCGGAATCACTGGATGGGTCTCGTACGAAGCCGACCTCACCGGACAGCGAGAGCCGCTGGAGCGGATGACGGCCACCATGACCGGCCGCGGGCCGGACGCGGGCGGCATCTGGATCGACCATCACGCGGCCCTGGGCCACCGGAGGCTGTCCATCATCGACCTGGCCGGCGGCGCCCAGCCGATGACCGCCGCCACCGCCGACGGCACGGTGGCGCTGACCTACAGCGGCGAGGTCTACAACTTCCGTGAGCTGCGCGCCGAACTGCGCGCCCGCGGCCACCGGTTCACCACGGCGAGCGACACCGAGGTGGTGCTGCGCGGCTATGTGGAGTGGGGCGACGCCCTCGTCGACCACCTCAACGGGATGTACGCCTTCGGCCTGTGGGACGGCCGCACCGAACGGCTGCTCCTGGTCCGCGACCGGCTCGGGGTCAAACCCCTCTACTACCACCCCACGCCCGACGGTGTGCTCTTCGGCTCCGAACCCAAGGCGATCCTCGCTCACCCGGACGTCCACCCCACCGTGGACCTCGACGGGCTGCGGGAGATCATGCTCGGTGTCAAGACACCCGGCGCCGCCGTATGGAGGGGCATGCGAGAGCTGCCGCCGGCCCACATGGCCGTGCTCGACCGCGCGGGGCTGCGCGAGCGCTCCTACTGGCAGCTGCGGGCCACCGAGCACACCGACGGCAGAGCGGCCACCGCAGGCCACCTGGCCGCTCTGCTCGAAGGTTCCGTACGAGAGCAACTGGTCGCGGACGTGCCGCTGTGCACCCTGCTCTCCGGCGGCCTCGACTCCAGCGCCATCACGGGGCTCGCCGCCCGGGAACTCGCCTACGGCGGCGAGGCGCTGCGCTCCTTCTCCGTCGACTTCGTCGGCCACCAGGAGCATTTCGTCCCCGACGGCCACAACGTCAGCCCCGACACCGCCTACGCCCGGGCCGTCGCCGACCACGTGGGCGCCCGCCACACCAACCTGGTCCTGGACCCGGCGGCCCTGGCCGACGAGGAGGTACGGCGCGCCTGCGTGGCCGCGCGGGATCTGCCCGTCGGGCGCGGCGACATGGACCACTCACTGCTGCTGCTCTTCCGTGCGGTGCGGGCGCACTCGACCGTCGCACTGTCCGGGGAGGGGGCCGACGAGATGTTCGGCGGCTACTGGTGGTTCCACGACCCCGCGATCAGCGCGAGCACGGGCTTTCCGTGGCTGACCGCAGCCACGGGCACTGTCCGTCAGGAGCGCGGGTTCCTGGCGCCCGACCTTCGAAGGTCGCTGGAGATGCCGGAGTTCGCCGAGCAGCGCTACCACGAGGCCGTCGCCGCGACTCCCTTCCTCGCCGGTGAGGGCGCGGAGCGGCGCCGGAGCCGGGAACTGCTGTACCTGCACCTCACGCGGAGCCTCGGCGGGATGCTCGACCGAAAGGACCGTTTGAGCATGTCTGCCGGCCTCGAGGTCAGGGTGCCGTTCTGCGACCACCGCATCGTCGAGTACGCGTACAACATCCCCTGGCCCCTGCACGTCAGCGACGGGCGGGAGAAGAGCATCCTGCGCGAGGCCACCCGCCCTGTCGTGCCGGAGGTCGTCCAGCGCCGCACCAAGAGCCCCTACCCCATGACGCAGGACATCCGCTACGTCGAGGCGTTGCAGCGGCAGGCGCGGGAGGTCTTGGGGGAGGGGGACGCGGCGGTCTTCGCCCTGGTGGACCGCCGGGCGGCGATCCGCGCCGCCGACACCCCGCTCGGCGCCTCCGCGAACGCACCCGGGCAGCGCCTCCTGCTGGAGAAGCTCCTCGACCTGCACGTCTGGCTCGGCCTGTACAAGCCCGAGCTGCTGATCTGACGAGGGAGGAACCCCGCATGCGGCGCACACGAGGAAGGCCCCGGTCACCGAACCGGGGCCTTCCTCATGTGCTGGCGGGTCTACTCGTAGAGGGCTTCGTACAGGTCACGGAAGCGGGCGTGCACGACGGGGCGCGCGACCTTCATGGAGACCGTCAGCTCTCCGGTCGCCATGCTGAGGTCACGGTCGAGTACGTGGAACGCCTTGGCGCGGAAGTACTCCTGCACGGTGGCGTTGGCGTGGTCCAGGGCCCTGTGCAGTTCCTCGATCAGGAGGGGGTGGGCGGCCAGTGCACGCGGATCGGTGGGCAGGGCCCGTTCGGCGGCCCACTGGGCTGCTCGCTCCGCGTCCAGCGTGAGCAGGGCGACCAGGTGCGGTCTGGCCTCTCCGTACAAGACCGCCTGCGAGACCAGGGGGTGGGCCCGCAGCTCCCGCTCCAGAGGGTGCGGGGTGACGGCCATGCCGTTGGAGAGCTGGATGAGTTCCTTCTTGCGGCCGGTCAGACGCAGATAGCCGTCCCGGTCCACTTCGCCCAGGTCGCCGGTGTGCAGCCAGCCGTCGTGAACGGCTCCGAACTCGCCCTCGTCATACCCCCAGTAGCCGTGGAAGACGTTCTCGCCCCGGATCAGGATCTCGCCGTCGTCGCTGATGCCTATCTCCACACCGGGCAGGGGTTTGCCGACGGTGCCCAGACGGTTGTCGTCAGGGGTGTTGGTGGTCGCCGCAGCCGCCGTCTCGGTCATGCCGTAGCACTCGACCAGGGGGAGCCCGCAGCCGACGAAGAAGGACAGGATGTCCGGGGAGACGGGTGCTCCCGACACCGTCGCGCGGCGCAGATTGCCGCCGAAGCGGTCGCGCACTTCGGCGAAGAGTGTCCTGTCGGCGTGGTCGAACCACTTTTGAAGCCCTGGTGGTACGGGTTCGCCAGCCGCCCGCATCCGGCGCACCCGCAGACCGGCGCGGGCGGCGTCGACGAGCTCGGTGCGTTCGGCGGGGGAGCGGGGGGCCAGGACCGAGCGGTAGATCATCTCCAGCGCGAGGGGGACGAGGGGGACGACGGCGGGCGCGGCGGCCCGCAGTTCGGCGGGCATGGTGTCAGGTGAGGTGCCGCTGAAACTGGTGAAGGTGTATCCGGCCCACCAACTGAGCAGTTGCATCAGAAGGGCGATGGTGTGGGGGCCGGTGACGACGAAGACGGTGCCGTTCGCGGTGTCCGCCTGGTCCGGTCGGCGCTGTGGAGGCGTGGGGTGGGCCCGTAGGACCGCCACGTAGTTGCCGTGGGAGAGGGCGCACCCCTTCTTCGGGCCGGTGGTTCCCGAGGTGTAGATGATGACCAGCAGGTCGTCGGGGGTGACCGCGGCCCGCCGTCGGGCGAGCGCGGCGGCGGGTACCGCATGGGAGCCGACGCGGCGCAGGCCGGCGAGCGTGGTCGGCGGGTCGGTGGTGCCGGGCTCCTCGCCGATCCCGGGCTCCTCGTCGATCACGATGATGTGGCGCAGACCCGGCAGTCCGGGCAGAGCGATGCGGAGTTTGGCGAGCTGTTCACTGTCTTCGCAGATCACCGCCTTGGCGTCGCAGTCGTTGACGACGTGGACGATCTCCTCGGGGACCGTGGTGGGCAGCAGGGACACCAGGACCAGTCCGCACGAGGCGGCGGCCAGCAGCGTCAGGGTCCACTCGGGGCGCAGCTTGCTCTGGATGGCCACCCGGTCACCGGGGGCGAGGCCGAGGGCCAGCAGCCCGCGGGCGATCTCGTCGCTCGCGTCGTGGGCCTGCGCGAAGGTGAGTTCGCGCGGTCTCCCCTCGGCGGTGCGCCAGCGATGGGCCGGAGCCTGGGGCCACCGTTCGGCGCCGTGCCGCGCGAGATTGGCGAGGGTGAGGGGCGTCCTGGGGGTTTCCATCGGGCTCACTCGCCTCCCGGTACGCGGCGGTGGGCGGGCTGCGTGTCCGGCTGGGTGTCGAGCATGTAGCCCTTGCCCCACACCGTCTTGATCACCAGGCCGAGTGGGGCGAGGCGTCGGCGCAGGCGCAGGACTCGTACGTCCAGGGCGTTGCGGCGGGGCATCTCGCCTTCGGGCCACATCCCCCGGGTCAGGTCCTCGCGGCTGACGGTGCCCCGGTAGGAGGCGAGCAGTACCCTGGCAAGATCGGCTTCGCCCTGGCCGAGCGGCACGGACTGCTCGGCGAAGTGGAGGATCCCGTGGTGATCGAGCACCGGGTTCCGGGGCGCTGCCCGCGCTTGCAGCGCGGCCTGCCGAGCCTGGACGTCCTGCGGGTCCGCGGGGGTGCGGATCCAGTCTTCCAGTTGGTCGACGCAGTGCGGGGGCGGCGCGGTCGGCGCGACGAGCAGCAGGCGGGGGACGCCTTGGGCGCGGCACTGGTCGAGTTGGTGCGACTGCTCGGGCCAGCGCAGGATGCGGACCGCACTGGACGGTGTGCGCGGCGCCGCCCCCGCACTGCGTCGACCAACTGGAAG
>NZ_JBJHPC010000179.1:0-12321 GCF_045257485.1 Streptomyces sp. YS-3
GGACGAAACGGGGGGCAAAATGTTCCCGAACTAAACAAACCACCGCCCCCACACAGGGGCGGTGGTTTGTTTAGTTCGGGAACATTTTGCCCCCCGTTTCGTCCCACGGGCCGGTCGGTCGGCTGGTGGATGCCCCGGAGCCGGTTAGGCTCAGGGGTGCCGGACCAAGCGGCCCGGCGTTTCCGCGTCACATCCCAGAAGGAGATGCTCGTGCCGTCCATCGACGTCGTCGTAGCCCGGGAAATCCTGGACTCCCGAGGCAACCCCACGGTCGAGGTCGAGGTCGGCCTCGACGACGGCAGCACGGGTCGTGCCGCCGTTCCGTCCGGAGCGTCCACCGGCGCGTTCGAGGCCATCGAGCTCCGCGACGGTGACCCGAACCGCTACCACGGCAAGGGCGTCGAGAAGGCCGTCCTCGCGGTGATCGAGCAGATCGGCCCGGAGCTCGTCGGTTACGACGCCACCGAGCAGCGCCTGATCGACCAGGCGATGTTCGACCTGGACGCCACGGACAACAAGGGCTCGCTCGGCGCCAACGCCATCCTCGGCGTCTCGCTCGCCGTCGCGCACGCCGCCTCCGAGGCCAGCGACCTGCCGCTCTTCCGCTACCTGGGCGGCCCGAACGCGCACCTGCTGCCCGTCCCGATGATGAACATCCTCAACGGTGGGTCGCACGCCGACTCCAACGTCGACATCCAGGAGTTCATGATCGCGCCGATCGGCGCGGAGTCCTTCTCCGAGGCGCTGCGCTGGGGCACCGAGGTCTACCACACCCTCAAGGCCGTCCTGAAGCGCAAGGGCCTGTCCACCGGCCTCGGCGACGAGGGCGGCTTCGCCCCGAACCTGGACTCCAACCGCGCCGCCCTGGACCTGATCCTGGAGGCCATCAAGGAGGCCGGCTACACCCCGGGCAAGGACGTCGCGCTCGCCCTCGACGTCGCCGCGTCCGAGTTCTACAAGGACGGCAAGTACGAGTTCGAGGGCCAGTCCCGCACGGCCGCCGAGATGACCGAGTACTACGCGGAGCTCGTCGAGGCGTACCCGCTGGTCTCCATCGAGGACCCGCTCTTCGAGGACGACTGGGCCGGCTGGAACACCATCACCGCCAGGCTCGGCGACCAGGTCCAGCTGGTCGGTGACGACCTGTTCGTGACCAACCCCGAGCGCCTCGCCCGCGGCATCGAGGAGAAGTCGGCCAACGCCCTCCTGGTGAAGGTCAACCAGATCGGCTCGCTGACCGAGACCCTCGACGCCGTCGAGCTCGCCCAGCGCAACGGCTTCAAGTGCATGATGTCGCACCGCTCCGGCGAGACCGAGGACGTCACCATCGCCGACCTCGCCGTCGCCACCAACTGCGGCCAGATCAAGACCGGCGCCCCGGCCCGCTCCGAGCGCGTCGCCAAGTACAACCAGCTGCTGCGCATCGAGGAGATCCTCGACGACGCCGCGGTGTACGCGGGCCGCAGCGCCTTCCCGCGCTTCCGCTCCGCGAACCAGTAGCCCCGGCCAGGGCCCACCGCCCTGTCGTCCGTACGTCCCCGGCCGCGGTCCCGTACCGTGTCCGGGGACGTTGTACGTACGTGAGGGGAGCGGGGCGACATGGCCAAGGGCAACCGGGACCGGTTCTCCACCGCGGCCCGGCTCAAGGTGCTCGGCGAGCAGACCGCGGCCCGTGTCTACCGGTCGCAGCGGAAGCGCCAGGCACGCCGCTCCCGGCTCACCGGGCGGGCGGCGCTGCTCGCCCTGGTGATGTGCTCGCTGGTGGTGGCCCTCGCGTACCCGATGCGCCAGTACGTGTCGCAGCGCGGCGACATCGCCGAGGAGCGCCGCAAGGAGCACGACGCGGTGGTGCAGGTCGAGCGGCTGCGTGACGAGAAGGCGCGGCTGCAGGACGACGCGTACATCAAGCGGCTGGCCCGTGAGCACCTGCACATGCAGTTCCCGGGCGAGACCGGCTACACCGTGACCGACCCGTCGGCCGGCAAGGGCCGCCGCGACGGCAGGGCGACCACCGGCCGCCCCTGGCACCAGAACCTCTGGGACGGCGTGGACAAGGCCGACCGCCCCGGCGACTGACGACGTGAACCGCCAGCGACAGATCCAGACAGACAGAGACTGAGACAGACACCGCGATGGAAACGCCCCCGCCCCAGACGCCCCGCACCGAGCCGACCGACGCGGACATCGCCGCCTTCCAGGAGCAGCTGGGCCGCCCGCCGCGCGGACTGCGCGCGATCGCGCACCGCTGCCCGTGCGGCAACCCGGACGTGGTCGAGACGGCCCCCCGGCTGCCCGGCGGCACGCCGTTCCCGACGACGTACTACCTGAGCTGCCCGCGGGCCGCGTCCGCGATCGGCACCCTTGAGGCCAACGGCGTCATGAAGGAGATGACGGAGCGTCTGGCGACCGACCCCGAGCTGGCCGCGGCGTACCGCGCCGCCCACGAGGACTACATCGCCCGCCGCGACGCCATCGAGGTCCTGGAGGGCTTCCCGAGCGCGGGCGGCATGCCGGACCGGGTGAAGTGCCTGCACGTCCTGGTCGGCCACTCGCTGGCGGCCGGCCCCGGGGTCAACCCGCTGGGCGACGAGGCCATCGCGATGCTGCCCGAGTGGTGGGCGAAGGGCCCCTGCGTCACCCCCTGCGTGCCCGGGGAGGGCGAGAAGTGACCCGGGTCGCCGCCATCGACTGCGGGACGAACTCGATCCGCCTCCTCGTCGCCGACGCGGACCCTGCCACCGGTGAACTCGTCGACCTGGACCGCAGGATGACGATCGTGCGCCTGGGGCAAGGCGTGGACCGTACGGGGCGCCTCGCCCCCGAGGCCCTGGAGCGCACCTTCGCCGCCTGCCGCGAGTACGCGGCGGTCATCAAGGAGTTCGGCGCCGAGCGGCTGCGCTTCGTGGCCACCTCCGCCTCCCGCGACGCCGAGAACCGGGACGAGTTCGTCCGGGGCGTCCTGGACATCCTGGGCGTCGAGCCCGAGGTGATCACCGGCGACCAGGAGGCCGAGTTCTCCTTCACCGGCGCCACCAGGGAGCTGCACGCCGACGGCGACTACCTGGTGGTCGACATCGGCGGCGGCTCCACCGAGTTCGTGGTCGGCTCGCGCCAGGTGCGCGCGGCCCGCTCGGTGGACGTGGGCTGTGTACGGATGACCGAGCGCCACCACCCCGGCGACCCCGCCACGCCCGAGCAGATCGCGGCGATGAGGGCGGACATCGAGGCCGCGCTGGACCTGGCCGGGCAGACGGTCCCGCTGCGCGAGCCGCGCACCCTGGTGGGTCTGGCGGGCTCGGTGACCACGGTCGCCGCGATCGCGCTGGAGCTGCCCGCGTACGACTCGGCGGCAATCCACCACTCCCGTATCTCCTACGAGGACGTCAGGCGGGTCACCGAGCGCCTCCTGTCCTCCACCCACGAGGAGCGCACGGCGATCCCGGTACTGCACCCGGGCCGGATCGATGTGATCGCGGCGGGCGCGCTGGTCCTGCTGGCGGTCATGGAGCGCACGGGCGCCCCGGAG
This sequence comes from Streptomyces sp. YS-3, assembly GCF_045257485.1. NCBI lineage: Bacteria > Bacillati > Actinomycetota > Actinomycetes > Kitasatosporales > Streptomycetaceae > Streptomyces > Streptomyces sp. YS-3. Next base: position 3,527 of record NZ_JBJHPC010000179.1, read on the forward strand.
GTCGTGGTGAGCGAGCACGACATCCTCGACGGAATCGCCTGGTCGGTCGCGTGAAAACGGCTCCGGAGGGCCCGTTGGGGGCCCTTCGGACCACCCGCCGCGAGAAAGTTCGTGAAGTTCTTCACAAGGAAAACCCGCCGGTCGACCCCGATTGGGGGCCGCAGGCCTCTCTTCTGTAGGCCGAGCGGCTCAACAGGGCGCGATCCAGGGGGTCGACCCCGTGTTACGGACGTGTTTCCCGACCCGGTGGTCCAGTCCCCGTAAGCCTGTGAGGGCCAGTTCAGGAGGGGTGAACAACGTTCCCTCGGGCCCCGTGGTTCCCTCCGGCCACCATGACCTCGGTCACGTGGGCCGCGAAGTGTAGCAGAGACCCCGTCGGACCTTGTGAAGGGGCGCACGAGCGAGGCTCCACAGGGGGGTGGATACTCGATGGCATGAGCACCACGGAGCGTCCCCGAATCCTCGTCGTAGGCGGTGGGTACGTAGGCCTGTACGCGGCACGGCGCATTCTCAAGAAGATGCGCTACGCCGAGGCGACCGTCACGGTCGTCGACCCGCGGTCGTACATGACGTACCAGCCCTTCCTCCCCGAAGCCGCCGCAGGCAGCATCTCCCCGCGCCACGTCGTCGTCCCGCTGCGACGCGTCGTGCGCGGAGCCGAGGTGCTCACCGGCCGTGTCACCAGCATCGACCAGGACCGCAAGGTCGCCACGGTCTCGCCGCTCGTCGGTGAGGCCTACGAGCTGCCCTTCGACTACCTGGTCGTCGCCCTCGGCGCGGTCTCCCGCACCTTCCCGATCCCCGGCCTCGCCGAGCAGGGCATCGGTATGAAGGGTGTCGAGGAGGCCATCGGACTGCGCAACCACGTCCTGGAGCAGCTGGACAAGGCCGACTCCACGACCGACGAGGACGTCCGCCGCAAGGCCCTGACCTTCGTCTTCGTGGGTGGCGGCTTCGCCGGCGCCGAGACGATCGGCGAGGTCGAGGACATGGCCCGCGACGCGACCAAGTACTACACCAACGTGAAGCGCGAGGACATGCGCTTCATCCTGGTCGACGCCGCCGACAAGATCCTCCCCGAGGTCGGGCCGCAGCTCGGCAAGTGGGGCAAGGAGCACCTTGAGGGCCGCGGCGTCGAGATCTACCTCTCGACGTCCATGGACTCCTGCGTCGACGGCCACGTGGTGCTGAAGAACGGCCTGGAGGTCGACTCCAACACCATCGTGTGGACCGCGGGCGTCAAGCCCAACCCGGCGCTGGCCCGCTTCGGTCTGCCGCTCGGCCCGCGCGGCCACGTCGACACCGCCCCGACCCTCCAGGTCCAGGGCACCGACTACATCTGGGCCGCGGGCGACAACGCGCAGGTCCCGGACCTCGCCGCCCGCAAGGCCGGCGTGGAGAACGCCTGGTGCCCGCCGAACGCCCAGCACGCGCTGCGCCAGGCCAAGGTCCTCGGCGACAACGTGGTCTCCGGCATGCGGGGCTTCCCGCAGAAGGAGTACGCCCACGCCAACAAGGGCGCGGTGGCGGGCCTCGGCCTCCACAAGGGCGTCGCGATGATCGTCATGGGCAAGATGAAGATCAAGCTCAAGGGCCGTCTCGCCTGGTACATGCACCGTGGCTACCACGGTCTGGCCGTGCCCACCTGGAACCGCAAGATCCGTGTCTTCGCCGACTGGACCCTCGCGATGTTCCTGAAGCGCGAGGTCGTCTCGCTCGGCGCCATGGAGACTCCGCGCGAGGAGTTCTACGAGGCCGCCAAGCCCGCTCCGGCCCCGGCCGCGAAGGTCGAGGAGAAGGCGAAGGCCTCCTGACCCCGGTCAGCCTCCCGTAGCAACGCCCGAAGGGGCCGTCCGCCATCCGTGGTGCGGGCGGCCCCTTCGGCGTGCGCGCCCGGGCCCGGCCTCCCACCGCGCGCCCGCGAGGTACGCCCGTGGCGCTGTAGCGGGATGCCCGGCGCCCGGGGCAATCTTGTCCGGGGCACGGTGCCGGGCCCGGGGGGCCGACTTCACGGAGGTGTGCGCCATGGCCGACGCCGCGACGCGGCTGACCGCTCTCGCGGGTGAGCTCCTGGGCCAGGACCTGCCGGTCCGTATCCGCGCCTGGGACGGCAGCGAGGCCGGGCCGCCGGGTGCCCCGGTGCTCGTGCTGCGCCACCGCCGGGCCCTGCGCCGGCTGCTGTGGAAGCCGGGCGAACTGGGCCTGGCGCGCGCCTGGGTGGCGGGCGAGCTCGACATCGAGGGGGACCTCTACCGGACCCTGGACCTGGTGGCCGGGCTGCTCTGGGAGCGCGGCAAGGGCTCCGGGGCCGCCGTCCGTCCCCTGCGCGACCCGAGGCTGCGGGCCGCCGTCCGCGAGCTCCTGCTGCTCGGCCGGCCCCTGCCGCCGCCCGCCCCGCCCGCCGAGGAGTTGCGCAGGCGGACCGGCCCGCTGCACACCAGGGGCCGCGACCGGCAGGCCGTCAGCCACCACTACGACGTCGGCAACGCCTTCTACGAGCTGGTCCTCGGCCCCTCGATGGTGTACTCGTGCGCCTACTGGGAGCACCCCGACGCCACCCTGGAGCAGGCCCAGCACGACAAGCTGGAGCTGGTCTGCCGCAAGCTCGGCCTCGGCGAGGGCGACCGGCTGCTCGACGTCGGCTGCGGCTGGGGCTCGATGGCCCTGCACGCCGCCCGCCACCACGGCGCCCGGGCCGTCGGCATCACGCTCAGCGCCGAACAGGCCGCCTACGCCCGCAAGCGCGTCGCCGAGGAGGGCCTGGCCGACCGGGTCGAGATCCGGGTGCAGGACTACCGGGACGTGACGGACGGGCCGTACGACGCGATCTCCTCGATCGGGATGGCCGAGCACGTGGGCTCGGCGCGCTACCGGGAGTACGCGGACGACCTGTACGCCCTGCTGAAGGACGGCGGGCGGTTGCTCAACCACCAGATCGCGCGGCGCCCCGAGGGGGACGAAGCGGGCTACCACGTGGACGAGTTCATCGACGCGTACGTCTTCCCCGACGGGGAGCTGGCCCCGCTCGGGCGGACCCTGGCGACCCTGGAGGACGCCGGGTTCGAGGTGCGGGACGTGGAGGCGCTCCGCGAGCACTACGCGCTGACCCTGCGCCGCTGGGTGGGGAGTCTGGAGGCGGGCTGGGCGCGGGCGGTGCGGCTGACCGGCCCCGGCCGGGCCCGGGTCTGGCGGCTCTACATGGCCGCCTGCGCGCTCTCCTTCGAGCGCAACCGGATCGGCGTCAACCAGGTCCTGGCGGTGAAGACCCCGCCGGGGGGCGCCTCCGGGATGCCGCTGCGGGCGCGTAGCTGGGGGAGCCCGGACCGGTAGCGGGCGGGCCGCGTTGGTACCTTCGACCGATCGGACGGAATCTCGCCGTCCGATTTGTCATGTACGTGCTATTCGTAGCCCTATGCACTGGAGGCCGGTGTGCCCCGCCACCGCAGAACCTGGCTCCTCGGCCTGGCCGTTGCCGTGATGTCCGTCTTCGCCGGGCCGGGTGCCGCCTCGGCCGACACCCTCACGGTCACCGACGGGGCGCTCTTCAACGACCCGTCGGGCACCACCGCCGACCAGGACCGGATCCGCGACTACGTCGTCTCGCTGGTCAACGACGCCCCCGCGGGCAGCACCGTCCAGATGTCGATGTACACCTTCACCGACGACGTGCTGCGCACCGCGCTGATCGCCGCCAAGGACCGCGGTGTCGCCGTGAAGCTCGTCGTCGACTACAAGTCGCACAACTACCGGCCCGACGGCACCGAGCTGACCAAGGGCGGCGAGTACGAGAACCTGGCCGCGGCGCTCGGCACCGACCGCACCAAGGCCTCCTGGATCCTGTCCTGCCCGCAGGGCCGCGCCTGCATCGCCAACCGCAAGCTCAACTCCGGTGACGACGGCTCCATCAACCACAACAAGTTCTTCCTCTTCTCCCACACGGGAGGCGCGGACAACGTCGTGGTGCAGACCTCGGCCAACATGTCGGGCACCCAGCGCACCGACCTCTTCAACAACGCCGTGACGCTGGTCGACGCCGGTCTCTACGCCAACTACCAGGCGTACTTCAACGACCAGGTGGCCAACGGATCGGCGGGCACCAGCGACAACGACTACTACTCCACGCCGATCAGTTCGACCAACCCGAACTACAAGACGTACTTCTTCCCCCGCAAGGAGAGGTCCGGCACCACCTACTCGACGGACCCGGCCACCGACACGGTCAAGCTGATCCTCGACAAGGTCACCTGCTCCGCCACCCAGCACTCCGAGGTGCGGATGGCGGCCAACCTCTTCTACCGCGACCAGATCGCCAGCAAGCTGGTCTCCATGGTGAACGCGGGCTGCAAGGTCTATCTGGCGGCCGACGCCAACCCCGACGGCGGCGGCAGCGGCGTCCCGTCGATGGGCAAGACGGTCGAGTCCATCGTCTACGGCAAGCTCACCCAGCGCGTGGAGTGCTTCGAGACCCCGCCCGCCGGGCACTCGGTCAACATCGGCATCCACTCCAAGTACCTGCTGGTGAACGGCGTCTATGAGGGCGTCGCCAACGAGAAGATCGTCTGGACCGGCAGCCACAACTACTCGTGGCAGGCGCTGCGCTCCAACGACGAGACCATTCTGAAGATCAACGACGACGTGGTCTACGACCAGTTCAAGGCCAACCACGACCGGCTGATGTCGTACTGCGCCGGAAGCTGACGAAGGCGGACACGGCGAAGGGCCCGGGACGCCGGATGCCGTCCCGGGCCCTTCGCGCAGGTGTGCCTACTCCGTCTTGATCGCCGTCAGCATGTTCAGCCGGGCGGCGCTGCGGGCCGGCCACATCGCGGCCAGCACGCCCACCAGACCCGCGAGCGCCATGAACAGCGCGATCCGGTCCCACGGGATCACCAGCGCGTACGCCGGGATCGATCCCTTGATGGTCTCGCCGATGGCCCAGGCCAGGAAGGTGCCGAGGCCCACGCCGATCAGCGCGCCGAAGACCGCGATGACGACGGCCTCCAGACGGATCATTCGCTTGACCCGGGCGCGGTCCAGGCCGATCGCCCGCAGCATCCCGATCTCCTGCTGGCGCTCGAAGACCGACATGGCCAGCGTGTTGACGACACCCAGGACCGCGATGAGCAGCGCCATCGCGAGCAGCCCGTACATGATGTTCAGCAGCGTGTTGATCATGCCGCCGAAGGTGTCGCGGATGTCCTGCTGGTCCATGAAGCTGATCGCCGGGTTGTCACCGAGCGCGTTGACCAGCGCCTGCTCATTGGCCTTGGTGGCGCCGCCGGACATCTTCACGAAGACCGACTCGATGTGCGGCCGGGTCTCGTGCGGGTCGAGGACCGACGTCGCGGCGAGCACCGGGTCGAGGAACTCCTGCTTCTTGAAGACCGCGCCGACGGTGAGCGTCGTCTTCTTCTTGTCGTCGAACTCGACCGGCAGCCGCGTGCCCGGCTTCCAGCCCCGCTTCTCAGCGGTCTCGTCGTCCACGGCGAGCTGACCCTGGCCGAGGGTGGCGAGCGAGCCGGAGACCGTCTCGACCTTCAGCACCTTCTCGATGTCGCCCGGGGTCACCCCGGTGACCGAGCGGAAGTCGCCGTCGATCTGGAGATACGAGGACTCCTTGGGCGAGGCCGCGGTGACGCCCGGCGCCTTGCGCAGCTCCGGCACGACCGACTTGTCCAGCCGGTCGCCACTGGCCATCGCGACCATGTAGTCGGCCTTGATGTTGTCCGTGGTCGTCTTGTCGATCGCCTTGCCGACCGTGATGCCGAGCACCGACAGCGCGGTGACCAGGGTCAGACCGATGGCGAGCGCGGAGGCGGTGGCGCCGGTGCGGCGCGGGTTGCGCACCGCGTTCTGGCTGGCCAGCTTGCCGGAGACGCCGAACACCCGGGCCAGCGCCGGACGTACCACGGCGATCACCGGCCGCGACAGCAGCGGGATGAGCACGATGATGCCGACCAGGGAGAGGAAGGCGCCGAGGCCGATCATGTTCTTGCCGTCCCGCCCGGCGCCCGCGCCGGCCAGGACCGCGGCGAAGCCGCCCAGGGTGATGACCGCGCCGATGGTGTTCCGCACGACCAGCGACTTGGTGGTCGCGGCGGCGTGCACGCTGTTCATCGCGGCGACCGGCGGGATCTTCGCGGCGCGCCAGGCGGGCAGCAGGGCGGCGGCCAGGGTGACGAGCACACCGACGGCCAGCGCGGCGATCACCGGGGTGGAGGAGACGATCAGCGAACCGGCCGGCAGCTTCACGCCGAAGGAGTCCATCGCGGAGCGCAGCCCCACCGCGAGCCCGAGACCGAGCCCGAAGCCGACCGCCGAGGCGACCGTGCCGACGACCAGCGCCTCGGTGAGCACCGAGCGCCGCACCTGGGAGCGCGAGGCGCCCACCGCGCGCATCAGGGCCAGCTCCCTGGTGCGCTGGGCGACCAGCATGGTGAAGGTGTTGGAGATCAGGAAGATGCCGACGAAGAGCGCGATGGCGGCGAAGGCCAGCAGGGTCTGGCTGAGCGCGCTCAGCCCCTCCTCGATGTCGTCCGCCTCCTGCGCGGCGAGCGCCTGTCCGGTGCGGGCCGTCGCGTGCTCGGGCAGCGTGGGCAGGACCTGGTCCAGGAGCTTCTGGGCGTCGACACCGGGCTTCGCGGAGACGTTGACCTTCTCGAAGAAGCCGGGCTTGAGGTAGAGCTGCTGCGCCACCTTGGTGTCGAACAGGACGAGGCTGCCGCCCGCGTTGACCGAGCCGTCCTCGGTGGTGAACACACCGGCGAGGGTGTACGTTTTCACCGGCCCGTTGGTGGCGACGCGGATCCGGTCCCCGACCTGGTACCCGCCCTTGTCGGCGGTGTCCTCGTCGAGCGCGATCTGCCCGTCCCGGACCGGCCCGGTACCGGCGGTGAAGGTGTAGGCGGGGTCCTTGCCGTCGCGGCTCGGCGAGAAGTTCCCGCCCTTGTTGGCCCAGCCCTGGCCGATCAGCTTGCCCTTCTTGTCGGCCACCCCGGCGAACCCGTCGACGCGCCCGTTGACCGAGGTGACTCCGTCCAGGGCCGCGATCTTGTCGAGGGTCCGGCGTCCGACGCCCGGGTCCTGCTTGTCGTCGTCCCGGCTGCCGTACGACTCGATGGCCACGGCCACGTTGTCGTAGCTCTTGGCCGACTGGTTCTTGAAGGCACTCTTGAGGGTGTCGGTGAAGACCAGGGTGCCGGAGACGAAGGCCACGCCGAGCATCACGGCGAGCACGGTCATCAGCAGCCTGGCCTTGTGCGCGAGCACGTTGCGCAGGGCGGTTTTGAACATGGGGCTTTTCTCAGTCCTGGGGTGGGGGGCCGGGCGAAGGGACGGACGGTGCGGGGCTGTGCCCCTGGATCAGCTGGTGCGGCCCAGCGCGTCGAACTCCTTCATGCGGTCCAGCACGCCGTCGGCGCTCGGGTGCAGCATCTCGTCGACGATCCGGCCGTCGGCGAGGAAGATCACGCGGTCCGCGTAGGAGGCGGCGACCGGGTCGTGGGTGACCATGACCACGGTCTGGCCGAGCTCGCGCACCGAGTTGCGCAGGAAGCCGAGAACCTCGGCGCCCGCGCGGGAGTCCAGGTTTCCGGTCGGCTCGTCACCGAAGATGATCTCGGGCTGGGAGGCCAGGGCGCGGGCCACGGCCACGCGCTGCTGCTGGCCGCCGGAGAGCTGGGTGGGCCGGTGGGAGAGCCGCCCGGACAGGCCCACCATGTCGATGACCTTGGCCAGCCACTCCTTGTTCGGCTTGCGGCCGGCGATGTCCATCGGCAGCGTGATGTTCTCGGCCGCGGTCAGCGTCGGCAGCAGGTTGAACGCCTGGAAGATGAAGCCGATCTTGTCGCGGCGCAGCTGGGTGAGCTGCTTGTCCTTGAGGGAGCCGAGCTCGGTCTCGCCTATGCGGACCGACCCGGAGCTGAACGAGTCGAGCCCGGCCACGCAGTGCATCAGCGTGGACTTGCCGGAGCCCGAGGGGCCCATGATCGCGGTGAACTCGCCCTGGTGGAAGTCGACCGTCACCCGGTCGAGCGCGACCACCTGGGTCTCGCCCGCGCCGTAGACCTTCGACAGCTCGGTGGCGCGGGCGGCCACCGCGGTGGCGCGGTGTGCGGTGGGGATGGTGGTCAACGGAAGGCTCCTGTCGGACGTGGTGCGGGGACTCCTCCATCCTCGATGCCGCGGGGCCCCGGGATCGTCCATCCCTGTGCCCGTTCGCGGGCCGTCTTGAGTCTTACGCGGACGCCGCCCGCCTCCTCCTGCGGTATGACACCGCCCCTTAGGCGCCGGCATCCGCGCCGGTCGTCCGCGGGCCGCGCGGGCGGGAGTCGAATTCGCGTCATTCCGTTACGCACAGTCCGGCTGACCGGTATGCCTGCCAACCGCCTCCGGCATGTGCCGGAAGGGTTCTCAGCCGGACTGACGCCCCCTCAAGCGCCAATAAAATAAGACAACATCGGCCATCGATCCGCCGGGCGGGGGAGCCGTCCCGATAGGCTCTTCGGGGGAACGTAGGAACCGCGCGACCAGCCCGGATGGTGGAAAGCAGACACGGCGAGCTTAAACCTCGCTGGCCCTAGGGCCGTGCCGGTTCAAGTCCGGCTCCGGGCACCTCTCGCCCCCTCGGGGAAGAGCGTGAAGAACCGATAATTCGGTGGGCGGAACGACCGCGGAACGGGCCCTGCGGCCGATTACCGACGAATGAGCGACGCGTGGGTGAACGCTTCCCGCGCGGCTCCGGATCCACTCCGCCGGCTCCACGGCTCCACCCCGCAGCCTCCGCCCCCGGCTTC
>NZ_JBJHPC010000180.1:0-12317 GCF_045257485.1 Streptomyces sp. YS-3
GCCAGGCCGCGTGCGCCTCGGCCATGACGTCGAGCAGCGGCGCCGAGGCCGCGGGCAGCACGTCCACCCCCTCCTCGGCGGCCGAGGCCGCCCAGCGCGCGGCCCGCGCCGCCACGGCGTCCAGCTCGGGCGCCAGCCGGGCGAGCACCCCCGTGGCGTCGAACGGATCGAGGCTCAGCAACCGCACCACCGCGGTCGCGGGGCCGCTGACGCACTCGTAGGCCACACAGTGCGCCGCGTCCTCGGCGCCCAGCCCCGCGGCCCGCGCCGCCAGCCCGAGCACGACCGGCTGGTGGGCCCCGCGCGGCCGGGCCGCGGCGAGCGCGGCGAGCTCCTCGCCGGGCCAGGTGGCCCGGGCCGCCCGCATCATCTGCCGGCCGAGTCTGCGCGCGGTGGCGCGGAGCGCGGGAGAGGGGGTGCGGGCGTCGGCGGCCTCGTYGAGGGCGAGCGGATCGACGCCGAGGGCGGCTGCCGCGGCGAGCGAGGCGGAGACCAGCCCGGTCGTGTGCAGCCGCCCCCGGCAGAACTCCGCCAGCTCGGCCGCGTCCCGGACGCGCCCCGCCCGCACAGCGGGTTCGGCGCCCCCCGAGTGGGCGTGGCCGCCGGCCGGGAACCGGCCGTCGGCGAGGACGAGCAGGGCTGCGCGAGTCACGTGTCGGCCGCTTTCGGAACAGGCGTCGGGACGGGCATCCGGACGGATATCGGGGCGGGCATCGGGGCGGGCGTCAGAACAGGAAGTACCGCTGCGCCATGGGCAGTTCGGCGGCGGGCGCCGGCTCGACCGTGTCGCCGTCGATGGTCACCGTGAAGGTGTCCGGGTCGACCCGGACGTCCGGCAGCGCGTCGTTCTCGCGCATGTCCGTCTTGCCCACCCGGCGGGTGCTCTTGATGGCGGTGAACCTCTTGTCCAGGCCGAGGCGTTCGGGCAGCCCGTCGTCGAGGGCCGCCTGCGCCACGAAGGTGAGCGAGTTGGCCGCGGGGGCCTTCCCGTACGCGCCGAACATCGGTCGGGGCAGGACCGGCTGGGGAGTGGGGATGGACGCGTTGGCGTCGCCCATCTGCGCGTACGCGATCTGGCCGCCCTTGATGACCAGCTGCGGCTTGACCCCGAAGAACGCGGGCTCCCACAGCACCAGGTCCGCGAGCTTGCCCGGCTCGACCGAGCCGATCTCGTCGTCCAGGCCCTGCGCGACCGCCGGGTTGATCGTGTACTTGGCGACATAGCGGCGCGCCCGGTGGTTGTCGGCGCGCCCGTCGCCCGGGAGCGCTCCCCGGCGCGCCTTCATGACGTGCGCGGTCTGCCACGTACGCAGGATGACCTCGCCGATCCGGCCCATCGCCTGGGAGTCGGAGGAGAGGATGGAGATGGCGCCCAGATCGTGCAGGATGTCCTCGGCCGCGATGGTCGAGGGCCGGATGCGCGACTCGGCGAACGCCAGGTCCTCCGGCACCGCCGGGTTCAGGTGGTGGCAGACCATCAGCATGTCGAGGTGTTCCTCGATGGTGTTGACGGTGTGCGGCCGGGTCGGGTTGGTGGAGCTCGGCAGGACATACGGCTCGGAGACCACGGTGATGATGTCGGGGGCGTGTCCGCCGCCCGCTCCCTCGGTGTGGTAGGCGTGGATCGAGCGGCCCGCGATGGCGGCGAGGGTGTCGCCGACGAAACCGGCCTCGTTCAACGTGTCGGTGTGGATCGCGAGTTGGGCGCCGGTCTCGTCGCAGACGGACAGACAGGCGTCGATGACGGCCGGGGTCGCCCCCCAGTCCTCGTGGATCTTGAATCCGAGGGCGCCGCCGCGCAGTTGGGAGTGCATGGCCTCGCGCGACATCGTGTTGCCCTTGCCGAGCAGGCCGATGTTGACGGGCGCGTTCTCCAGGGCCGCGAACATCCGGGCCAGATGCCAGGGGCCTGGGGTGACGGTGGTGGCCTTGGTGCCCTCGGCCGGGCCGGTGCCGCCGCCGACGAGGGTGGTGATGCCCGAGGAGAGCGCCTGGTCGATCAGGGTGGGCGAGATGAAGTGGACATGGGTGTCCACCGCGCCCGCCGTGAGGATCTTCCCGTTCCCCGCGATGATCTCGGTCTCGGGACCGATGACGAGGTCCGGGTGGACGCCGTCCATGGTGTCGGGGTTGCCCGCCTTGCCGAGTGCGGTGATCCGGCCGTCCCTGATACCGAGGTCACCCTTGACGATCCCCCAGTGGTCGAGGACGACGACACCGGTGATCACGGTGTCGGGCGCGCCCTCGGCGCGGGTGGTGCGGGCCTGGCCCATGGACTCGCGGATCACCTTGCCGCCACCGAAGACGGCCTCGTCGCCCGCGCGTCCGGGGCCGCCGGCCCGGTCCTCCTCGATCTCGATCAGCAGATCGGTGTCGGCGAGCCGGATACGGTCGCCGGTGGTGGGGCCGAACAGGTCGGCGTGGACGGCACGGTGCAGCTCAGCCATCGAGGGGGCCTCCGATCGCGCCGCGCAGCCCGGGGACGACCCGGCGTCCGGTGAGGGGGACGAGCTCGACATCGACGGGGATGCCGGGTTCGAAGCGCACGGCGGTGCCCGCGGCGATGTTCAGCCGCAGCCCGCGGGCGGCGGCGCGGTCGAAGTCCAGGCCGGGGTTGGCCTCGGCGAAGTGGTAGTGCGAGCCGACCTGGACGGGCCGGTCGGCGGCGTTGAGGACGGTCATCGTGGTGATCTCGCGGCCCTCGTTGATGCGTACGGGTCCGTCCGCGAACAGGATCTCTCCGGGGATCATGCGGCGCTCCCCCGTCAGACGATGGGCTCGTGGACGGTGACGAGCTTGGTGCCGTCCGGGAAGGTCGCCTCGACCTGTACGTCGTGGATCATCTCCGGGATGCCCGGCATGACCTCGTCGCGGGAGAGCACCTCGCGTCCGGAGACCATGAGTTCGGCCACCGTCCGGCCGTCGCGGGCGCCTTCGAGGATGTGCGAGGTGATGAGGGCGACGGCCTCGGGGTGGTTGAGCCGCACCCCCCGGGCGCGGCGCTTCTCCGCGACGTCCGCGGCCACATGGATGAGCAGTCTCTCCTGCTCGTGCGGCGTCAGTTGCACGCTTCCCACCTCACAGTCGTGCCCGGAACGGGGGAATCCCGTCCTCGACGCTGCGGGACCCTATCCAAGTTCAACACTCTGTTGACCTGGGGTTCCCTGCTCCACAGCGAGGCATTGCACGTTACGGCGGAAGTTTTTCCGGCTCGTTAACTCACGCTTTGCATATCCATGGCCAATGCATCCATCCGGGGCCCCGCGATCCGGAGCCCCTCAGTCACCCGCGGGCGGCTGCCGGTGCTCGGCGGCGATGCCGAACCGGCGCCGTTCGCCGGGAGCGGACGGGACCTGGCGCACCGACGACACGGACGAGATCACCTGCTCCTCGGCCGGCTCCGCCGCGCCTTCGAGTCGTTCCAGGTCAGCGGCGGACACCAGGGCGACGAGGGGCTTGCCGTGCCGGGTCACGACAACGCGCTCCCCGCCGTACACCACGCGGTTGATCAGCTCGGCGAGCTCAGCTCGGGCTTGCGTCACCGGAATCTCATAGGCCATGCTCCCCATCATAACGGTCTGTACGTCCTGTACATTTTTTACGGACGGCGGCCCGTAAGCCACGCAGAGAAGAGGTACGTCATGCACGGCCCGTCCGCCCGCTACGTCCTGCCCGAGTTCTCCGAGCGCACCTCGACCGGGATCCGCACCCTCGATCCGTACTCCAAGCTCCTGGAGGAGCGGATCGTCCTCCTCGGCACCGCCGTCGACGACACCGCGGCCAACGACGTGATGGCCCAGCTCATGCAGTTGGAGTACGCCGACCCCGACCGCGACATCTCGCTGTACATCAACTCCCCCGGCGGCTCGCTCACCGCGATGACGGCGATCTACGACACGATGCGGTTCATCACCTGCGACGTGGAGACCGTGTGCCTGGGGCAGGCCGCCTCCGCAGCGGCCGTGCTGCTCGCGGCCGGCACCCCCGGCAAGCGGCTGACGCTGCCCGGCGCGCGGATCCTGATCCAGCAGCCCTCGGTCACCGAGCCGATCCAGGGCCGGCCGTCCGACCTGGAGGTCCATGCCGCCGAACTGCAGCGCGGGCGCGCGCTGTTGAGTGAGCTGCTGGCCCGGCACACGGGCCGGCCCGTCGAGCAGGTGGACGCCGACATCGAACGGGACACCATCCTCGACGCCACCGCGGCGGCCGACTACGGACTGGTCGACCACGTCGTCACCGGCCGCGGCAACTCGGCCGCCCCGCAGGGGAGGTAGCGGCCGTGCTGCCCGAACTCCCGCCGCTGCCCGCGCTGACCCGCGCCGAGTCCGAGTTCATCGACGCCTACCTCGGCGCGCTCGACAGGCTGGGCCGGATCAACCCCGCCCGGCACCGTGACACCTACGGCGCGCTGCGCTCCGCGCAGGCCCTCGTCGGGCGGGCCGTGGCGCTGCGCGACGCGCTGGCCGCCATGCACCGGCGCGGCGAGACGGAGTTGCACTCCGAGACGCTGGCGCGGGCGCTGCGGGTGCTCGACGGGGAGCGCCGCGCGGACCGGGTCACGGTGCCGCCGCCGTCATCCGCGAGTTGACGCGCGGCGTCCGTTCACCCCCGCGCCGGTACGACTCGGCGTCCCCCGTTCGCACCATCCGATGGTCCGAACGACGTACCGGCGATATTGCTCCGTCTGCGCAGACACCGAACGGAATGAATCGTTCCGTCGCCGGTACGGCGCAGGTCGGACACCCCGTCAGGGGCCTTGAAACATCGATGTCCACCCGAACGGGTCAGTCGTGAGGAGCCTCACAAAACGCCGTTTCGGCTCGGAAATCCGACACTTGGTGGGTCAAGATCCCTACCGACGACAAGCCCCCGCCGCCGCGGCGGGGCGGTCCGGGCGGACGCCGAGTCCTGCCGCCGCACCCGGACGACTGGTCGAACGCACGGAACGGCAGGAGTGGAGGACCCAAGCAGTGCGGGGCCGCCGGGCAACCGGGAGGCTCCTGGGGTTAAGCCGCGTGAGCGGCCGGGCATCTTCGCCAGTCCGAACCCGACAGGTCATCCTTCGCAGGCGGTTTGACGAAGGGTCGCGCATGTCTGCGCTGAATCACGTTCCGTCCTTGCTGACCCGAGTCGGGGCGGTCTCCGCCCTCACTCTCGCCGCCGTCGGCGGCACGATGCTGGCGCCGGGCGCCGGCAGCGAGGCGAGTGCCGCCACGTCCGGCACGAAGGCGCTCAACGTCGCTGCGTCGAAGAAGGGCGCACCGTACAAGTACGGGGCCAGCGGTCCACACCGCTTCGACTGCTCCGGGCTCACGGTCTACTCGTTCAAGCAGGCCGGCAAGAAGCTGCCCCGTACCTCCCAGCAGCAGTACAACAGCACCAGGCACATCTCCTCGTCCGCCCGCCAACGCGGCGACCTGGTGTTCTTCCACTCGGGCTCGAACGTCTACCACGTGGGGATCTACGCGGGGGACGGAAAGATATGGCACTCCCCCAAGACCGGGGCCGTGGTCCGGCTGGAGAAAATCTGGTCGAAGAGCGTCTGGTACGGGCGCGTCAGCTGACGTGGGCGGCACCGGGGCCGGTCGGCGCGGGCGGGAGTGGGCACAACCCGCGCCGAGCGGCCCACGGGCCCCACAGGGCCGTCCGACGGGCACTCCGGCTCAGCTCTGGACCGGCTCCGTCCACGGCAGCGCGATCCAGACGGTCTTGCCGCCCTCGGGCGTCGGGATGACCGACAGACGCCCCCCGCACTCGGCGGCGAGCCAGCGGATGATCACCATGCCCCGCCCGTTGTCCTGCTGGACGGCCGCCGGAAGCCGTTTCGGCCAGCGGGGATGACTGTCGGTCACCCCGATGTGGAGCTGCTCCTCGCGCTCCAGACGCAGGTCCACGGTGAAGGTGGGCGACTGGCCGAGGGTGTGCTGCACGGCGTTGGTCGCCAGCTCGGAGACGATCAGGCGGATCGTGTCGGCGGTTTCGGCGTCCGACGGGAGACCCCACTCGGTGAGTACGCCGGCGACGTGTCTGCGGGCGGCGGAGACCGAGGCGGGATCGCTCGGCAGAGTGAGGGTTGATTCTTGGTGATCTGCCATGGCGAGCTGTCCCTTTCCCACCCGGACCGGCCTGCTGGACTCGCGGCGAGCGGACAAACACGAGGACGGCCCGGACTTGTGCTTCGCGCCAGAGTGCCACTCATCGTGCCGCGGGATGCCCCGATCCACCGAGATGTGCATATATCTGTCGCTCAAAGCGGTGAACTCTGCGACGAAGAACTGTATTTGGGCGCCACACTTGCCCATCACCCGCATCCCGGCAGGGTGCAAGGAGGCCGACATGTGGCACGGGCCCGCGGTACGCCGTCGCAAACTCGGCGAGGAACTGCGCCGGCTGCGCTGCGCGGCCGGCCTCACGAGCGGCGGGGTCGCCGGGCAACTGGGCTGGCACCAGTCGAAGGTGAGCCGGATCGAGACCGGCCGCAGCGGGGTGCGGGCCGCCGACGTGGCCCGCCTGCTGGAGGTGTACGGGGTGGACGACCCCGGGCTGCGGGCGCTGCTGGAGGCGCTGGCGGGCGCGGGGGACGGGGGCGGCGACCAGTGGTGGCAGGCCTACCGGGGGCTGCTGCCGCCGCAGTACCGGGACTTCATCAGTCTGGAGTCACAGGCGTCGGCGGCGCGCACCCTGGAGTTGTCGGTGGTGCCGGGGCTGCTCCAGACACCGGAGTACGCCCGCGCGGTGACCCGGGCGGCCCTCGGCGGGGTGGACGCGGCGCGGGTGGACTCGCTGGTGGAGGTACGTCTTGCGCGCCAGGAGGTGCTGCGGGCGGATCCGCCGCTGGAGCTGAGCGCGGTGGTGGACGAGGCGGCGCTGCACCGGGAGGTGGGCGGCGCGGCGGCGATGCGGCGGCAGCTGCGCCATCTCCTGGCGGCGGCCCGGCTGCCGCAGGTCCGGTTGCGGGTGCTGCCTTTCAGCAGCGGTGGCCATATCGGGCTCTCCGGTTCTTTCATTATCTTCTCCTTTCCGCACATTTCCGATCTGGACGTTGTCGTTATCGACCACTTGACGAGTAGCCTCTATCTCGAACGGAGAGAAGACCTTGAGGCGTACAGCGCCGCGTTCCACACGGTCGAGGCGCAGGCCCTCTCGTTCGAGGAATCAATGAATCTCATCGCCGTGATGGCTGACGGCGTGTAAGGGAGGCATGGTGCCCGTACCCCCCACGCATGTACCTTCCAGCACTTCTCTGAACGGTGCGAAATGGCGGCGCAGCAGCCGTAGTACAGGAATGAACAATTGCGTCGAGACCGCATTCCTCGACGCCGGACTGCTCGCCGTCCGCGATTCCCGGCGAACGGCCGGACCCGCGCTGCTCTTCGGAGCGCGGGCCTGGCGCGGCTTCCTCGCCGGTCTGCCCGTCGACCCCGACGAGGCGTCCCGCCAAGGGAGTTGAGCGGCCGAACGGGGGGTCAGGCGGTGGGCGCGGTCCGCAGGACCGTGTCCACCGCCCACTGGAGCTGCTGCTCCGTCAGGTCGGCCCGGGCGGTGAGCCGCAGCCGGGAGACGCCGTCCGGCACCGACGGCGGCCGGAAGCACCCCACCGCCAGGCCCGCGCCCCGGCAGTCGGCCGCCCAGGCCACCGCCTGCTCCGGCGACGGCGCCCGCACCGACACCACGGCCGCGTCCGGGCGAGCCGCCCGAAGACCCCCGGCCGTCAGCCGCTCGTACAGCTCGGCCGCCACGGCGCGGGCCCGCCCGGCCCGCTCGGGCTCGGCCTCAAGGAGACGCAGCGCCGCCAGCGCGCCCCCCACCGCCGCGGGCGCGAGCCCGGTGTCGAAGATGAACGTCCGGGCGGCGTTGACCAGGTGCCGGATGACCCGGGCCGGGCCCAGGACCGCGCCGCCCTGGCTGCCCAGCGACTTCGACAGGGTGAGGGTGGCCACCACGTCCTCGGCGCCCGCAAGCCCGGCGGCGTGCGGCGCGCCCCGCCCGCCCTCGCCGAGCACCCCGAGGCCGTGGGCGTCGTCCACCACCAGCGCCGCCCCGGACTCCCGGCAGGCGGCGGCGAGCCCGGTCAGCGGGGCGGCGTCGCCGTCCACCGAGAAGACCGAGTCGCTCACCACCAGCGCGGGGCCGCCGTGGGCGTCCAGGGCCTTGCGCACGGCCTCGGGGTCGGCGTGCGGGACCACCTCGGTGCCGGCCCGTGCCAGCCGGCAGCCGTCGACGATCGAGGCGTGATTGCCCGCGTCGGAGACGATCAGCGTGTCCCGCTCGCCGAGCGCGGTCAGCGCGGCCAGGTTGGCGGCGTACCCGGAGGAGAAGACGAGCGCCGCCTCGAACCCGCAGAACCGGGCGAGCGCCTCCTCCAGCTCGGTGTGGAGCGCGGTGGTGCCGGTGACCAGCCGCGAGCCGGTGGCGCCGGCGCCCCAGCGCAGCGCCGCGTCGGCGGCGCCCCGGGTGACCGCCGGGTGCCGGGTGAGCCCCAGGTAGTCGTTGCTCGCCAGGTCCAGGAGGTCCTGGTCGGCGGCGCGCGACCGCAGCACCCGTACGAGACCGGCGCGCTCGCGCCGCTCGGTCGCTCCGTCGATCCAGTCGAATGGCGCTCGGGGCATGGTGGAGATCCCTTTTGTAGGCAGCGCACAGACCTTATTCCGCCGCGGACGGGGGCAGGGTGTGGCGATACACACACCTTCAGGGAGCGCAGTTGTACGATCCCTCCTTGGCTGGAAGCGGGGTCTTGGGCAAGGATCGGCGCCATGGACCTGCTGAACACGCTGGTGGACAAGGGGCTGCGGCGCGAGCTGCCGAGCCGTGAAGAGGCGCTCGCCGTACTGGCGACCTCCGACGAGGAACTGCTCGACGTGGTGGCCGCCGCCGGAAAGGTGCGCCGGCAGTGGTTCGGGCGCCGGGTGAAGCTGAACTACCTGGTGAACCTGAAGTCCGGGCTGTGCCCGGAGGACTGCTCGTACTGCTCGCAGCGGCTGGGCTCGAAGGCCGAGATCCTCAAGTACACCTGGCTGAAGCCGGACGAGGCGTCCAGGGCCGCCGCCGCCGGTGTCGCGGGCGGCGCCAAGCGCGTCTGCCTGGTGGCCAGCGGGCGCGGCCCGACCGACCGCGACGTGGACCGCGTCTCGCAGACCATCGAGGCGATCAAGGAGCAGAACGAGGGCGTCGAGGTGTGCGCCTGCCTCGGTCTGCTCTCCGACGGCCAGGCCGAGCGGCTGCGTGCGGCGGGCGCCGACGCATACAACCACAACCTCAACACGTCCGAGGGGACGTACGGGGACATCACGACCACCCACACCTACGCCGACCGCGTCGACACCGTCCAGAAGGCGCACGGCGCCGGGCTCTCGGCCTGCTCCGGTCTGATCGCGGGCATGGGCGAGAGCGACGAGGACCTGGTCGACGTGGTCTTCGCGCTGCGCGAGCTCGACCCGGACTCGGTGCCGGTCAACTTCCTCATCCCGTTCGAGGGCACCCCGCTCGGCAAGGAGTGGAACCTCACCCCGCAGCGCTGTCTGCGCATCCTGGCGATGGTCCGGTTCGTCTGCCCGGACGTCGAGGTCCGCCTCGCCGGCGGCCGTGAGGTGCATCTGCGCACGATGCAGCCCCTCGCCCTGCACCTGGTCAACTCGATCTTCCTCGGCGACTACCTCACCAGTGAGGGCCAGGAGGGCAGGGCCGACCTGGAGATGATCGCGGACGCCGGCTTCGAGGTGGAGGGCGCGGGCACCACCACCCTGCCCGAGCACCGCGCCGACGCGATCGCCGCCGCGGGCTGCGGCTCGCACGCGGCGAGCGGCTGCGGGTCGCACGAGGGCGGCGGCTGTGGTTCGCACGAGGGGGCCGGCTGCGGCCCCTGCGGCGGGAGCGCCCCGGCCGCGGCCGAGGTCCCCGAGGCGCGTACGGACCTGGTGGCGGTGCGCCGCCGGGGTGCCGGAACGGACCTCGCCCCCAATGCCTGATCCCCTCTACGGCGTCGCCGAGCTGCGGGCGCTGGACCGCCGGCACGTCTGGCACCCCTACGGCCCCATGCCGGGCCGCCAGGAGCCGCTGGTCGTGGAGTCCGCGGCCGGGGTCCGGCTGCGCCTGGCCGAGGAGAGCGAGGGACAGCGCGAACTCGTCGACGGCATGGCCTCCTGGTGGTCGGCGCTGCACGGCTACAACCACCCGGCCCTGAACGCCGCCGCGCACGCGCAGCTGGACCGGATGAGCCATGTGATGTTCGGCGGGCTCACCCACGAGCCCGCCGTGCGGCTCAGCGTCAAGCTCGTGGAGATCACCCCCGAGCCGCTCCAGCACGTCTTCCTCAGCGACTCGGGCTCGGTCTCGGTCGAGGTCGCCATCAAGATGTGCCTGCAGTACTGGAAGTCGGCGGGGCGCCCGCGCAAGCAGCGCCTGCTGACCTGGCGCGGCGGCTACCACGGCGACACCTGGCAGCCGATGTCGGTGTGCGACCCGGACGGCGGCATGCACTCCCTGTGGTCCGGCCGCCTGCCGGAGCAGGTCTTCGCGGACGCGCCCCCCACCGGGTACGACGCGGAGCCGGACGAGGCCTACGTACGCCATCTGCGCGAGACCGTCGCTCGCCACGCCGACGAGGTGGCGGCGGTGATCGTGGAGCCGGTGGTGCAGAACGCGGGCGGGATGCGGTTCCACTCCCCCGGCTATCTGCGGGTGCTGCGTGAGCTGTGCGACGAGCACGACGTGCTGCTGGTGTTCGACGAGATCGCCACCGGCTTCGGCCGTACCGGCACGCTCTTCGCCTCCGAGCACGCCGCCGTCGCACCCGATGTGCTGTGCGTGGGCAAGGCGATGACCGGCGGCTATCTCTCGATGGCCGCGACGCTGTGCACCACCCGGGTCGCCGAGGGCATCTCCTCGGGCGAGGTCCCGGTCCTGGCGCACGGGCCCACCTACATGGGCAACCCGCTGGCCGCGTCCATCGCCTGCGCCTCGATCGACCTGCTGCTCGCCCAGGACTGGCAGGCGGAGATCAAGCGCCTGGAGACGGGGATGCGCGAGGGTCTCGGCGCGTTCGCGGACGCGCCCGGCGTCAAGGACGTCCGCGTCCTCGGCGCCATCGGCGTCGTCCAGCTCGACCACGAGGTGGACGTCGCGGCGGCGACCCGGGCGGCGGTCCGCGAGGGCGTGTGGCTGCGCCCGTTCCGCGACCTCGTCTACACGATGCCGCCCTATGTGACCGACGACGAGGACCTGGCACGCATCTGCCGTGCCGTGGGCGCTGCGGCTCGGGAGGGCTGAGATGACGGTACTGGTAGTGAGCGGTACGGGCACGGAGATCGGCAAGACGGTCGTCACCGCCGCCGTAGCCGCCGTGGCCCGCGCCGCCGGGCGCTCGGTCGCCGTCCTCAAGCCGGCCCAGACCGGGGTCGCGCCCGGCGAACACGGGGATGTGGCGGAGGTGCGGCGCCTGGCGGGCGACGACATCACCGGCGCCGAACTCGCCCGCTTCCCCGACCCGTTGGCCCCCGACACGGCGGCCCGGCGGGCGGGGATGCGTGCCGTACGGCCCGCGGAGGTCGCCGAGGCGGCCGAGAAGCTGGCCACCGAGCACGATCTGGTCCTGGTGGAGGGCGCGGGCGGGCTCCTGGTCCGCCTCGACGACGAGGGCGGCACCCTCGCGGACGCGGCCCGGCTGCTCGGCGCGCCCGTCCTGGTCGTCACCCCCGCCGGCCTCGGCACGCTGAACATGGCGGCGCTGACCGGCGAGGCGCTGCGGGCCCGGGGCCTCGCCTGCGCGGGCCTGGTCGTGGGCAGCTGGCCCGCCGAGCCGGACCTGGCGTCCCGCTGCAACCTGGCGGACCTGCCGGAGTCCTCGGGCTCGCCGCTGGTCGGGCTGGTACCGGAAGGCGCCGGACGGCTCCCGGCCGCGGACTTCCGGGCCGCGGCGCCGAGTTGGCTCGGTCCGGAGCTCGGCGGCCACTGGAGTCTGTGATGGCGGTCTTACGGGCACGGCTGCGCCAGACCGTCGTCGACTGCGCCGCACCGGACCGCCTGGCGCGGTTCTGGGCGGCGCTGCTCGGCGGCACCCCGGTGGTCCGCGACGCGGGCTGGGCGTATCTCGACGCGCCGGACACCGTGCGGCTCGCCTTCCAGCGGGTGCCGGAGGCGAAGGCGCGCAAGAACCGGCTCCACTTCGACCTCGCGGTGGAGGACGTCGCCCGCGCCCGGGCCGCCGCGGTCCGCCTGGGCGCGCGGCCGGTGGGCGGCCCCGTGACGGACGCCCAGGGTCCGTTCCAGGTGATGCGCGACCCGGAGGGGAACGAGTTCTGCTTCGTGAACGGGTGATGTGA
>NZ_JBJHPC010000019.1:0-32566 GCF_045257485.1 Streptomyces sp. YS-3
GCCCGCAGACGGACCCGGGCAGCACAGGGCCCCAGGGGTTCAGGGGGTCGGGGACAGGGCCTCCGCTGCTGCCCGGCCGCACACCCTCGCCGCCCCGTGCGTAGCGATATGCACCGCACCCCGGGCAGCGGCCTGCGGCACCCCCATCTCCACCACCACCGTGTCCGGCCGCGCCGACAGCAGCGCGTCCAGCGTCGCCCCCATCCACGGATGCCGGTGCTCGTCCCGTACGACCGCCACGATCCGGCGGGACCCGGCCGCGGCCAGCACCGAGGACGGGTCCACGGACGGGCCGTAGGTGCCCGTCGACGTCCCCGGCAGCAGCGCCGCCAGCTCCGCCGCCACCCCCCACGGCGTCTCGTCGCCGACCGCGATGTTCGCGACGGGGGTGAAGGCCGCCMCATGGGGCGGCCCGGTCAGCGGGAGCGCGTCACCGGTGACCCGCAGCGCGCGCCGCGCCGCGACCAGTCCGATATCGGCGCCGGGCGCGGTCCCCTCCTGCACCTCCGCGCCCGGCCCCGCCACGTCCCCCCTGGCCCGCCGGGTCCAGGACGCGAGCGCGCGTACCCGCTCCGCCGCGTCGGCCAGGCGTGGTTCGGGCAGGTCCCCCTCGCGTACCGCCGCGACCAGGGCGTCGCGCAGCCGCAGCACGGTGTCCTCGTCCGCCAGGCCGCCGCCGACGCACAGCGCGTCGGCGCCGGCCGCGATCGCGAGGACCGAGCCGCGCTCGATCCCGTACGTCGAGGCGATGGCCTGCATCTCCACGGCGTCGGTGACGATCAGCCCGTCGTAGCCGAGTTCCTCGCGCAGCAGTCCGGTCAGAACACGGGGGCTCAGCGTCGCCGGGCGGGCCGGGTCGAGCGCGGGCAGCAGGATGTGCGCGCTCATGACCGACTTGGAACCCGCGGCGATCGCCGCGCGGAACGGCACCAGTTCACGGGCGTGCAGGGTGTCGAGGTCCACGTCGATGCGCGGCAGCGCGTGGTGCGAGTCGACCGCCGTGTCGCCGTGGCCGGGGAAGTGCTTGGTGCAGGCGGCGACCCCGGCGGCCTGGAGCCCCTCGATGTACGCGGCGGTGTGCCGTGCCACCAGGTGCGGGTCGGCGCCGAACGACCGTACT
The DNA here is from genome assembly GCF_045257485.1 of Streptomyces sp. YS-3. Lineage (NCBI taxonomy): Bacteria > Bacillati > Actinomycetota > Actinomycetes > Kitasatosporales > Streptomycetaceae > Streptomyces > Streptomyces sp. YS-3. The sequence goes on from NZ_JBJHPC010000019.1 coordinate 1,121, forward strand.
CCGATGACCGGGTTGCCGGGATTGGAGTTGACGTCGGCGGACGGGGCCCAGTTGAGGTCCACCCCGCAGGCCGCGAGCCGGCGGCCGAGCTCGTGCGCCACCGCCCGGGTCAGGCCGGTGTCGTCCACCGACCCGAGCGCCAGGTTGCCGGGGAAGGACGAGCCCGTACGGACCTCCAGCCGGGTGACGTCGCCGCCCTCCTCGTCGATGGCCACCAGGACGTCGTCCCGTTCGGCCCGCAGCTGGGACGTCAGGGCGGCCAGCTGGCCGGCCGTGGCGATGTTGCGGCCGAACAGGCCCACCGAGGTGAGGCCTTCGCCGATCCGGCGCAGCAGCCAGTCGGGGGCGGTGGTGCCGACGAAGCCGGGCTGCAGGACGGTGAGGGCGTCGCGCGTGAGTGTGTCGGTGCTGCGTGCGATCGTCGTCATGGGGCGGCGTTATCCCTTCACTGCGCCGGCCGTCAGACCCGCGGCCATCTTGCGCTGGACGAGGAGGAAGAGAACCACGATGGGGACGGCCATCATGGTGGAGCCGGCCATCATCGGGGCGAACTCGGTGCCGTGCTGGGTGGTGAAGCTGGACAGCCACACGGTGGCGGTCTGGTGGTTCTGGCTCATCAGCATGAGCGCGTAGAGGTATTCGTTCCACGCCTGGATGAAGCCGTAAACCGAGGTGGCCACCATGCCGGGGGCCAGCAGCGGGAAGACGACGCGGATGAACGCGCCGGTGCGGCTGCACCCGTCGACCATCGCCGCCTCCTCCAGCTCCTTGGGGACGTTGACGATGAAGCCGCGCAGCGTCCAGACCGTGAAGGGGAGGATGAAGGTCAGATAGGTGAGGATCAGGCCGGACAGCTTGTCGTACTGGCCCAGGTCGTTGAGGAGCAGGAAGACCGGGATGATCATCGCGACCAGCGGGACCATCTGGACCGCCAGGATGCCGATGATCACGATCTTGCGGCCCCGGAACGCGAACCGCGAGATGGCGAGCGCCGCGAGCAGTCCGACCGCGATGCCGATCACCACGACCACGACGGAGACGATCAGCGAGCGGCCGATCGAGCCCCAGAAGTCCCCGACGTCCAGCGCCCGGCGGAAGTTCTCGGTGGTGAGCGTCCGGGGGAAGAAGTGCGGGTCCGGGTCGATCGCGTCCTTGGCCGGCTTGAGCGCGGTGTTGAGCATCCAGTAGACCGGGAAGCCCGCGGTGGCGAAGACCAGCAGTCCGAGCAGGTTCCAGCCGAGCTTGGACTTCTTCTTGCGGGGGCGGGCGAGCGCCTGCGCGTTGGAGGCAGCCATCTTGGTTACTCCACCTCTCCGATCTTCAGCATCTGCCGCATGTACACGGCGATCACACCGAGCAGCAGCAGCACGGTCAGAAGCGCGATCGCGGAGCCCTGCGAGTAGTCGTTGACCACGAACGCCTTGTCGTACGAGTACGTGGTCAGCAGCTGGAACTCCGGCTCGGGGTGGTTGCCGCGCATCACGAAGACCTGCGGGAAGACCCCCATGTCCCAGATGACCGAGAGGGTCGCCAGCATCACGATGATGGGCTTGAGGATCGGCAGCGTCACATGCCGGAACACACCCCAGGAGCCCGCGCCGTCGAGCCGGGCGGCCTCCTCCAGTTCCTGCGGGACCTGGGTGAGGCCCGCGCTGAGGGTGATGACGACGAACGGCACCGCGCCCCAGACCACGAGCAGCATGATGACGGCGAGGCCCTGGGTGCCGCTGGCGAACCAGTTGTGGCCGATCATGTCGACCCCGGGCACCTGGCTGAGCAGCCAGTTCAGTACGCCGAAGTCACTGTCGAACATCCACTTGAAGATGGTGATGGCGACGACGATCGGCATGCCCCAGCTCGCCACCAGGGCGATGTTGACCAGGGTCTTGACCCAGCCGGAGACCCGCTGGAGCAGCAGGGCGACCAGCATGCCCAGCACCATGGTCAGCACGACCGCGGTGAAGGCGAACAGCACGGTCCGCACGACGACGGTCCAGAACTCGCTGTCGCCCAGGACGTTGGTGAAGTTGTCGAAGCCGGCCGACTCCGGGTCCTTGAAGCCCCACAGCTGCGGCTGGCCGAACTTCTGGAACGACAGGGTGACCAGGCGTACCAGCGGATAGCCGAGGACCAGGGCGAGCGCCAGCAGGCACGGGGCGAGCAGCGCCCAGGGCACCGCCGCCTGTCCCGCTCCGCGTCTGCCGACCGGCCTCTTCGGCTTCCCGGGTCCCCCACCCGGTAGTGGGTCGCGCCGCGCCGGCGGCACCTTGGCGGTGGTTGTCTCTGCGGCACTCATCGCGCGCTCCTAGCGGTCCCTCTTTCGGTACTGGCCGGGCGAGGGCCCCGTCGCGTGTCCGACGGGGCCCTCGCCCACAGGTCACTTGGTGTTGATGACCTTGTCGATCGCGGCGTCCGCGTCCTTCGCGGCCTGCTCGACCGACTTCTTGCCGGTACCGATGGCCTGCAGCATGTCCTGGAGGACCTTGGCCTTCTCGACCTGGCCCCAGCCCGGGGCCATGGGCACGAACCAGCTGGACTCGGCCGCGGTGGCCGCGACGGCCGTCTTCGGGTCCGACTTCAGCGGGGCGAGGGCCGTCTTGTTGTTGGGCAGGTTCTGCTTGGAGATCAGGCCCTTCTGGCCCTGGGTGCCGGTGAACGCGTTGATCCACTCGGCGGCGAGCGCCTGCGCCCTGGACTTGACCGGGACCGCGAGGTCCGAGCCGCCGAGGAAGACCGGCATGGCCTTGCCGGACGGGCCGGGCATCACGAACGACTCGATCTTGTCGGCGAGCTTGCCGACCTTGTCGTTCTCGGGCAGGGCCGCGTTGGCGCCCTCCCAGGCCGGGCTGAAGACCAGACCGGACTTGCCCTGGCCGTAGACGATCGGACGGTCGGCCTCGTCCTTCGTCTTGTCGCCGTGCATGTACTTGTCGAGGATGTTCTTGTACTCGTTCAGACCCTTGAGGGACTCCGGCGAGGACAGGTTGCCCTTGAACTTGCCGCCGTCCTCCTTGGCGATGGAGCCGCCGGCGTCGTACACGTACGACATGGCCGCGTACCAGTCGCGGCTCGGCTGGTACCAGGCGCTGAACTTGTCGCCCTTCTTCGCCTGGATCTTGTCCAGGTCGGCGGTCAGCTCGGTGTACGTCTTCGGGATGGCGGTGACGCCGGCCTCGGCGGCGACGTCCTTGCGCCAGGTGGCGGTGCGGCCACCGGCGTAGTACGGGACGCCGTAGGTCTTGCCGTCGTAGGTGACCGAGGCCTTGAGGCCGTCGAGCCAGGCGGAGGAGTTGTCGAACTTCGACGGGTCGACCTCCGCGAAGGCGCCCTTGACCGAGTAGGCGAGCATCTCGGTGTTGCCCATCTCGACCACGTCGGGGGCCTTGTCGGTGGCGAGCACGGCGTCGAGCTTGGCGTTCTTGTCCGGCCAGCCGTAGTACTCGTGGTTGATCTTCAGGCCCGGGTGCTTGGCCACGATCGCGTCGTCGGCCGCCTTGACCAGGTCCGGCCAGTTCTTCTGCGCGTCGACCGTCAGCCAGACCGTCAGCTGCTTGGCGTCGCCGCCCTCGGCCCCGTCCTTCTTGTCGTCGGAGCCACACGCCGCGATGCCGACCAACATGCCCGCGACGCCGATCGCCGCGATGAGCTTGCGCTTCACGCCACCCTCCTCAGGGATGCTGCAACCCCCCGCCCACCGCGAAGACATATGACGGTTACTGCTGTGGGGCCGGGACCTGGTCTTTAATGGTTTAGACCAGTACCGGGAGCTTGGCCTAGACCTTTAGGGGTGTCAAGGGTGTATAAGAAGGGCTGTCGCGTCCGTTATCGGACCGACACCTGAGGGAGGGCGACGACCCGTGACCGGTCCGTGCCACCATGTGAGCCGCGACAGACGGAGGAGCCGGTGACGGCAGCAGCGCAGCACTCGGGAAGGCGGGCCATGGCCACCGACGGGAGCGGTACGGAGACAGAGGCGGGCGCCGGCGCCCGGACCGCTCGCGTGCCCAAGTACTACCGCCTCAAGCGGCATCTGCTCGACATGACGGAGACCCTGCCGCCGGGGACCCCGGTGCCGCCCGAGCGCACCCTGGCCGCCGAGTTCGACACCTCCCGCACCACCGTGCGCCAGGCCCTCCAGGAGCTGGTCGTGGAGGGGCGCCTGGAGCGCATCCAGGGCAAGGGCACGTTCGTCGCCAAGCCCAAGGTCTCCCAGGCCCTGCAACTGACCTCGTACACCGAGGACATGCGCGCCCAGGGCCTGGAGCCCACCTCGCAGCTCCTGGACATCGGCTATGTGACGGCCGACGACACGCTCGCCGGGCTGCTCGACATCGCCGCGGGCGGCAGGGTGCTGCGCATCGAGCGGCTGCGGCTGGCGAGCGGTGAGCCGATGGCGATCGAGACCACGCACCTGTCCGCCAAGCGCTTCCCCGCGCTGCGCCGCTCGCTCGTCAAGTACACCTCCCTCTACACCGCCCTCAACGAGGTGTACGGGGTGCGGCTCGCCGAGGCCGAGGAGACCATCGAGACGTCGCTGGCCACCCCGCGCGAGGCCGGACTGCTCGGCACGGACGTGGGCCTGCCGATGCTGATGCTCTCCCGGCACTCCCTGGACGGCGACGGCGAGCCGGTGGAGTGGGTGCGCTCGGTCTACCGCGGCGACCGCTACAAGTTCGTCGCGCGGCTGAAGCGGCCGACGGACTGAGGCGCCCCGACCGGCTGAGGCGGCCGACAGACTGAACCGGACGCCGGTTCCCGTCCGGTATCCGGTACAGGGGTTCCGTGGCGGGATTCCGTCCCCTAGATTTCGTGCGCATTACAACAGGTGAGCACAGTGAGGGGACGGAGCCACCATGCCGGAAACAACGCAAACGCCGAGAGCGGTGATCACGCCGGTGCGCGTGGTCATCGCGCTCTGCCTGATCGCGCCCTTCGTGGCGATGCTGTGGGTCGGTTCGTACGCGAAGGCCGACCCGGCCCTCGCCGGGATCCCGTTCTTCTACTGGTACCAGATGCTGTGGGTGATCATCTCCACCGCGCTCACGATGCTCGCGTACAAGCTGTGGCAGCGTGACCAGCAGGGCCGCAAGGCGGGTGAGGGCAAGTGACGCTCGCAGCCAAGGACGGGGTGAACGGCGTCGCGCTCGGCGTCTTCATCTTCTTCTTCCTCGCCGTGACGGTCGTCGGCTTCATGGCCGCCCGCTGGCGCCGCGCCGAGAACGAGCACAGCCTCGACGAATGGGGGCTGGGCGGGCGCTCGTTCGGCACCTGGGTCACCTGGTTCCTGCTCGGCGGTGACCTCTACACGGCGTACACCTTCGTCGCGGTCCCGGCGGCGGTGTACGCGGCGGGCGCGGCCGGGTTCTTCGCGGTGCCGTACACGATCCTCGTCTATCCGCTGATCTTCACGTTCCTGCCGCGGCTCTGGTCGGTCTCGCACAAGCACGGCTATGTGACGACCTCGGACTTCGTCCGCGGCCGGTTCGGCTCCAAGAGCCTCTCGCTCGCGGTCGCGGTCACCGGCATCCTCGCCACGATGCCCTACATCGCGCTCCAGCTCGTCGGCATCCAGGCGGTGCTGGACGTGATGGGCATCGGCGGCTCCGGCAACTGGTTCGTCAAGGACCTGCCGCTGCTGATCGCGTTCGCGGTGCTCGCCGCGTACACCTACTCATCGGGTCTGCGCGCCCCCGCCCTGATCGCGTTCGTGAAGGACACGCTCATCTACATCGTCATCCTGGTGGCGATCATCTACATCCCGATCAAGCTCGGCGGCTTCGACGACATCTTCGCGGCGGCCCGGCACAAGTTCGAGACGCCCAACGCGGCCGGCAAGCCCACCGGCGCGCTGGTGCCCGGCGAGGCGGGCCAGTGGACCTACGCCACGCTCGCCCTCGGCTCCGCGCTGGCGCTGTTCATGTACCCGCACTCGATCACGGCGACCCTCTCCTCCCGCAGCCGCAACGTCATCCGCCGCAACACCACGATCCTGCCCCTGTACTCGCTGATGCTGGGTCTGCTCGCGCTGCTCGGCTTCATGGCGATCGCCGCCGGGGTCAAGGTCAAGAACGGCCAGCTGGCCATCCCGCAGCTCTTCGAGGACATGTTCCCGGACTGGTTCGCGGGCGTGGCCTTCGCGGCGATCGGCATCGGCGCGCTCGTCCCGGCGGCCATCATGTCGATCGCGGCGGCGAACCTGTTCACCCGCAACATCTACCGGGACTTCATCAAGCCGGACGCCACGCCCAGGCAGGAGGCACAGGTCTCCAAGATCGTCTCGCTCCTGGTGAAGGTGGGCGCGCTGGTCTTCGTCCTGACCATGGACAAGACGGTCGCGATCAACTTCCAGCTGCTCGGCGGCATCTGGATCCTGCAGACCTTCCCGGCCCTGGTGGGCGGTCTGTTCACGCGCTGGTTCCACCGCTGGGCGCTGCTCGCGGGCTGGGCGGTCGGCATGGCCTACGGCACGCTCGCCGCGTACGGGGTCGCCTCCCCCACCCAGAAGCACTTCGGCGGCAGCTCCAAGGAGATCCCCGGCATCGGTGAGATCGGCTACATCGGCCTGACGGCCTTCGTCCTGAACGTGGTGGTCACGGTGGTCCTCACGTTCGTCCTGCGGGCCGTGAAGGCCCCTGACGGGGCCGACGAGACGTCCCCGCAGGACTACACGGCGGACGCGGGCGACCCTGGCGTACAGACGGAGCTGCCCCCGGCGACGGCGGGCTCCGCGCACTAGCCGCCCCCTCCTCCGTACGCGACGACGGGCCGCCGGGAATCCGGCGGCCCGTTGTCGCGTTGCGGGAGGACGAGTTGACGCTCCGACACCCTCCGAAGCCGACACGACACAACATGTGGGGGTGCCGCCGGAGCCCGGCACAAGATGTATGCTCATGCTCGCTGTCGCCGCAGGGGAATCCGGTGCAAATCCGGAACTGTCCCGCAACGGTGTACTGGTACGCATTCGCGTACTTGTTCAGTCCGAGGACCTGCCGGACAGCGCGCCCTGACCGTCCGGTCCGGGTGCCGAGACGTCCGGGCCTCGCGGAATGGGCAGTGGACGCGGCGTACCCCCGAGGGGGTGTGTCCGTGTGCCCGCGCACTTCCCAGAGGCCCCGTGCCGAGCGAGGAGTGCCCCCACGTGACCATCGCCCCTGCGGATCCCGCTTCAGCGATCACCGAGGAGTCGGTCGACGCCCCCGGGACCGCGCTGCTGCGGACCCTGACCGACCTCACCGCCGATCTGGTGGACACCGACCCCGGCCGGGTCGCCGCCGCCGCGCTGCGCGGACGCAACGCGCGCTCGGACGAGGCGGAGCTGCGTGGGCTCGCCACCGAGGCCGCCGCGGGTCTGATCTCCGAGGACCCGGCGTACTCCCGCCTCGCCGCCCGGCTGCTGACGCTCACGATCGCCGAGGAGGCCGCGGGCCAGGGCTCGGTCTCGTTCTCCGAGTCGGTCGAGGTCGGCCACCGCGAGGGGCTGATCGCGGACCGCACCGCCGACTTCGTGCGGCTGCACGCGGCCCGGCTCGACGCGCTGGTCGCGGCCTCCCTCGCGGACGGCGCCGACGACCGCTTCGGCTACTTCGGCCTGCGCACGCTCTACTCCCGCTACCTCCTGCGCCACCCGATCACCCGCCAGGTCATCGAGACCCCGCAGTACTTCATGCTCCGGGTCGCGGCGGGCCTGGCCGAGGACGACTCGGTGCGCGCGCTGGACGAGGTCGCCTCGCTGTACGGGCTGATGAGCCGGCTCGACTACCTGCCGTCCTCCCCCACGCTCTTCAACTCCGGTACCCGCCACCCGCAGATGTCCAGCTGCTACCTGCTGGACTCCCCGCTGGACGAGCTGGACTCGATCTACGACCGCTACCACCAGGTGGCGCGCCTGTCCAAGCACGCCGGCGGCATCGGCCTGTCGTACTCCCGCATCCGCTCGCGCGGTTCGCTCATCCGGGGCACCAACGGCCACTCCAACGGCATCGTGCCGTTCCTGAAGACGCTGGACGCCTCGGTGGCGGCGGTCAACCAGGGCGGCCGGCGCAAGGGCGCCGCGGCGGTGTACCTGGAGACCTGGCACTCCGACATCGAGGAGTTCCTGGAGCTGCGCGACAACACCGGCGAGGACGCCCGGCGCACCCACAACCTGAACCTGGCGCACTGGATCCCGGACGAGTTCATGCGCCGGGTGGACGCGGACGGCACCTGGTCACTGTTCTCCCCCGCCGACGTGCCCGAGCTGGTCGACCTGTGGGGCGACGAGTTCGACGCCGCCTACCGCAGGGCCGAGGCCGCGGGTCTGGCCCAGAAGACGATCCCGGCGCGGGACCTGTACGGCCGGATGATGCGCACCCTGGCGCAGACCGGCAACGGCTGGATGACCTTCAAGGACGCCTCCAACCGGACCGCCAACCAGACGGCGGAGCCCGGCCACACGGTCCACTCCTCCAATCTGTGCACCGAGATCCTGGAGGTCACCGACGACGGCGAGACGGCCGTCTGCAACCTCGGCTCGGTCAACCTCGGCGCCTTCGTGCTGGCCTCCGGCGAGATCGACTGGGAGCGTCTGGACGCGGCCGTCCGCACCGCCGTGACGTTCCTGGACCGGGTCGTCGACATCAACTTCTACCCGACCGAGCAGGCCGGCCGCTCCAACGCCAAGTGGCGTCCGGTGGGCCTGGGCGCGATGGGCCTCCAGGACGTCTTCTTCAAGCTGCGCCTGCCCTTCGACTCCCCCGAGGCGAAGGCGCTGTCGACCCGGCTCGCCGAGCGCATCATGCTCACCGCGTACGAGGCGTCCTGCGACCTCGCCGAGCGCTCGGGCCCGCTGCCGGCCTGGGACAAGACCCGTACGGCCCGCGGTGTGCTGCACCCCGACCACTACGACGTCGAGCTGAACTGGCCGGAGCGCTGGGCGGCGCTGCGCGAGCGGATCGCCGCGGTGGGCATGCGCAACTCGCTGCTGCTCGCGATCGCCCCGACCGCGACCATCGCCTCCATCGCCGGTGTCTACGAGTGCATCGAGCCGCAGGTCTCCAACCTCTTCAAGCGCGAGACGCTCTCGGGTGAGTTCCTCCAGGTCAACGCCTACCTGGTGGAGGACCTGAAGCGGCTCGGCGTGTGGGACGCGCAGTCCCGCGAGGCGCTGCGCGAGGCGAGCGGCTCGGTCCAGGACTTCAGCTGGATCCCGGCCGACGTGCGCGCGCTCTACCGCACGGCCTGGGAGATCCCGCAGCGCGGCCTGATCGACATGGCCGCGGCCCGTACCCCGTTCCTGGACCAGTCGCAGTCGCTGAACCTGTTCCTGGAGACGCCCACCATCGGCAAGCTGTCGTCGATGTACGCGTACGCCTGGAAGCAGGGGCTGAAGACGACGTACTACCTGCGCTCGCGCCCGGCCACGCGCATCGCCCGCGCCGCACAGGCCAGCGCCCCCATCCCCGTCCAGCAGGCCGCCCCCGACGCCGACGCGGTCGCCTGCTCCCTTGAGAACCCCGAGTCCTGCGAGGCCTGCCAGTAATGACCGCCAACTCCGAGAAGAACCTGCTCGACCCGGGCTTCGAACTGACCCTGCGTCCGATGCGCTACCCGGACTTCTACGAGCGCTACCGGGACGCGATCAAGAACACCTGGACGGTGGAGGAGGTCGACCTCCACTCCGACGTCGCCGACCTCGCCAAGCTCTCGCCGGGCGAGCAGCACATGATCGGCCGGCTGGTGGCGTTCTTCGCCACGGGCGACTCGATCGTGGCGAACAACCTGGTCCTGACGCTGTACAAGCACATCAACTCCCCCGAGGCGCGGCTGTACCTGAGCCGCCAGCTCTTCGAGGAGGCCGTGCACGTCCAGTTCTATCTGACGCTGCTCGACACCTATCTGCCCGACCCGGACGACCGCGCGGCGGCGTTCGACGCGGTGGAGAACATCCCCTCCATCCGTGAGAAGGCGCAGTTCTGCTTCAAGTGGATCAACGAGGTCGAGAAGCTCGACCGGCTGGAGACCAAGGCCGACCGCCGCCGCTTCCTGCTGAACCTGATCTGCTTCGCCGCGTGCATCGAGGGCCTGTTCTTCTACGGCGCCTTCGCGTACGTGTACTGGTTCCGCTCGCGCGGTCTGCTGCACGGCCTCGCCACCGGCACCAACTGGGTGTTCCGCGACGAGACGATGCACATGAACTTCGCCTTCGAGGTCGTGGACACCGTCCGCAAGGAGGAGCCGGAGCTCTTCGACGACGCGCTCCAGCAGCAGGTCACCGACATGATCAAGGAGGCCGTCGAGGCGGAGCTCCAGTTCGGCCGTGACCTGTGCGGCGAGGGTCTGCCGGGTATGAACACGGCGTCGATGCGCGAGTACCTCCAGTGCGTCGCCGACCAGCGCCTCACGCGCCTCGGCTTCGCGCCGGTGTACGGCTCCTCGAACCCGTTCTCCTTCATGGAGCTCCAGGGCGTCCAGGAGCTCACGAACTTCTTCGAGCGCCGCCCGTCCGCCTACCAGGTGGCGGTCGAGGGCTCGGTGGGCTTCGACGAGGAGTTCTAGCCCCCGCGTACGGCGAAGGGCCCCGCACCGTCCGTGGTGCGGGGCCCTTCGCCGTACGTATGGACGGCTACGCGTTCGGGACGATCTCGTAGCGGGGCGTGTTCTCCGCCATCTGCCGCAGCGCGTCCTTGCGGTCGCGCTTGGACAGGCGGTCGATGTACAGGTAGCCGTACAGGTGGTCCGTCTCGTGCTGGAGGCAGCGGGCGAAGTAGCCGGTGCCGCGGACCCGGATCGGGTTGCCCTGGGCGTCCTGGCCGCGGACCACCGCGTAGTCGGGGCGGGCCAGCTCCGCGTAGGCGGTGGGGACCGAGAGGCAGCCCTCGTTGGACTCGTCCAGGACCCGGCGGTCGGCGGGGAGCTCCTCCAGGACCGGGTTGCACACGGCGCCGACGTGGCGCACGCCCTCGTCGTCCGGGCAGTCGTAGACGAAGACCTTCAGGTCCACGCCGATCTGGTTGGCGGCCAGGCCCACGCCCTCGGCGGTGCGCTGGCTGGCGAACATGTCGTCGATCAGCGCGGCGAGCTCGTCGTCGAACTCGGTGACGTCCTTGCACTCCTTGTGCAGCACCGGGTTGCCGACGACCGTGATGGGCCGGGACGTGCCCCGCGCGCGGTACGCCTGCTCGCGCTCCTCGCAGTCCTCCGTGTCGACGACGAACCCGTCGTTCGCGGCCTGCTGGTCCGTCTCCTGCTGCGACATCTGTGCCGTACGCCTTCCTCATAACCCGGTTCCGAACCCGTACAGCCTAGGGCCTGTCCGGGGGGACGGTCAGCAGACTTCTTCGAGATCCCGCCACTCGCGGCTGTCGGGGCTGTCCGCGACCCAGCCGTCGAGCAGTCCGCGCACCAGCCCGGGCGGCGCCGCGATCCCGCACTCGCGCTCGGGCACCCACAGGTCCCCGGCCGTGCGGTGGCCCAGCGGGCCCGGGTGGCCCGGCTCGCTGTGGTCGTGCGGGTCCAGGTGCTCGCCGTCGCCCTCGTCGCTGGGCATCGTCGACTCCGAGCAGGCCCGGCACAGCAGCCGCACCGACGACGACCAGTCCTCGGCGGCGAAGCCCGCGTCGGCCGCGAGGCGCTCCAGGGCGTCCCGGTCGGCCTCGGTGGCGGCCTCCAGGAGCACCACCCAGGTGGGCACCGGCGAGGGCGCCCACAGCTCGATCTCGTCGAAGACGGGGAAGGAGGGCCCGGCCGCGACCGTGCGCTCGCCGTGCGGCACCCCGTCGTGCAGGACCACCTCGCCCCAGCGCCGCCCGGAGGACGGCAGCGGGATCGACAGGACCTCGATCCGCGCCGGGTCCAGCCTGCGGCCCCACACCACCTCGGCCTCGCCCTCGGGCGAGAGCCGCACGGCCGCGCTGCCCAGCTCCATCCCCAGCGGCTCACCGGTGCCGGTGGCCGTCTCCTGATAGCCGCGCACCTTGAGTCCGTACGCCTGCCAGGCCCGCCGCGCCAGCGGCCAGTCCTGGAGCGCCGTGGCGGCGATCCCGACGTTCCACCAGTCCGGGGCGCCGGTCTCCTTGTCCAGCAGCGCCACGGCCCGCAGGCCCGCCGCCCGCGCCTGCTCCCAGTCGTGCCGGAACTTGTGGAGCAGCGCCAGGTTGAACCAGGACTCGGAGAGCCACGGTTCCAGGTCCGCGGCGCGCGTCAGCAGCGCGCCGGCGTCCTCGTACCTGCCGTCGCCGATCAGCGTGAACGCACGGTCCGTGGCCTGCCGCCACGAGGCGGAGGGCCGGTGCCGTCCCTTGCCGAAGATCCTCACGATTCCCGCCTGCCCAGACCGACCTGCCTCCGAGCCGGTCTTCGGTCTCCCAGTTTTCTGGGTTCTTTCGCATCCAACCATGCCCGGCCGGAAGGCCGCTCATTACTCCTGGGTTACCCAGGTGCCGCCAGGGTCAGACAGCCCCTGGCCAGGACGCGTGCGAGGGATTCGACGACCTCGGGCTGATAGTCCCGTCCGGTGCCCAGCCGGAGCCGCTCCAGGGCGTCCAGCGAGCTGCCCGGCCCGCCCGGGGGGCCCGCGAGGTCGTCGTAGGCGTTGACCGCGCGCACGATCCGGGCGGGCAGCGGCTGCTCGCGGTACGGGTCGGCCTGCCGTTCCACGATCACCGCGACCTCGGCGGGCACCCCGGTCTGGCGCACCACGGCCCCGCCGAGAAGGGCTATCCGGCGCTGTTCGGCGGCGGGCAGCAGCGCGGTGGCCCCGGCGGGCACCGGGTCGACCAGCGAGAGCTGGCCGATGTCGTGCATCAGCGCCGCGTACTCCAGGACGGTCAGCTCGGACTCGCTCAGCCCCAGCTCGCGCCCGACGGCCCGGCTGAGCACCGCGACCCGGCGGGCGTGGCCGGGCTGGGTGTAGCCGGCGATCTCGGTGGCGCGGGCGAGCGAGGTGATGGTCTGCCGGTAGGTGGTGCGCACGGCCGCGTACCGCCGGAACGCCAGCTGGGTCAGGAGCAGCGGCACACAGAACACCGGCAGCGCCCACAGCCCCGCCACGGCGACCGCGAGGGCGATGACGGCCCCGGTGGCGCAGACCGCCGAGCCGACGCCGAGCAGCGCCCGCAGCTCGTCGCGGAGCAGCGGGCCGTACGGGAAGGAGGTGCGGGACCGCAGCAGCGCGGCGGCGACGACCGCGTCGCACAGGGCGGTGAGCACCAGGACGAGCAGCAGGAACAGCGCGTAGTACGGGCCGTGGCCGACCCACAGCTCCAGCGTGCCCGCGTTGTAGAGCGGCTGGAAGCAGGCGGCGGCGAAGGCGACCGTCAGCACCCGCCGGGCCATCCGGTCCAGGCTCGGGCCCCGGCCGGCCGCCACGTGCGGCACCGCGCCGACCAGGGCGGCGGCCAGCACCACGGCGACGGACTGGAGGACGCCGTGGTGGGTGGGGTGCCCGGCGTTCCGGCCGAGCAGGGCATAGGCGAGGGCGCCCGCCGAGCCGAGCGGCGCGCACTCGCGCGCGGCGGCGGTGCCCTCGTCCGCCCCGTCCCCCCAGCGGGCCAGCTCCCCGACCGTGACCAGGGCCCCGAAGGCGAGCGCGACGCCGGGCTCCTCGACCCCGGTCCAGAAGGTGGCGGCCAGGGCCCAGGCGGTGAGGGCCGCGGCGGCCCCGTACACCACGGCGACCGTGGAGGGCAGCGCGCGCGCCCGCGCGGGGCTCATGGGCGCCCGGCCGGGGCGGTGTCGCGCGCCGGGACGTTTCGGCGTCCCGCGTCCGCGCCCCGGTCCGGCTCGTCGGCCGTCACCGCGGGGTGCCAGCCGTGCCGGTCGAGGGCGCGCACCAGGGCCCCCACGATCGCCGGGTCGAACTGGCGTCCGGCACACCGCTCCAGCTCCTCGACCGCGGCCCGCACCGGCCGGGCGCGGCTGTAGGAGCGGGTCGAGGTCATCGCGTCGAAGGCGTCGGCGACGGCGACCACCCGCGCGAACTCGGGGATCTGCCCGCCGGCCAGGCCGTAGGGGTAGCCGCTGCCGTCGAGCCGCTCGTGGTGGTGCAGGATCGCGGCGCGCGCCTCGCCGAGGAACCCGATCCCGCGCACCATCTCGTGGCCGTACTCGGGGTGCAGCTCGATCACCGCGCGCTCGTGCGGGGTGAGCGGCCCGTCCTTGCGCAGCAGCCGGGTGGGCACGCCGAGCTTGCCCACGTCGTGCAGGATCCCGGCGAACCGCAGCACCTCGACGCGGCCCTCCTCCATGCCGAGCTCCCGGGCGATCAGCACCGAGGCGAGTCCGACGCGCTCGCTGTGGCCGCGCGTGTAGGTGTCCTTGATGTCGACGGCCTGCACGAGGGCGCGGATGGTGGCCTGGTGGGCGGCGTGCTCGCGGTGGTACTGCGCGAAGACCCAGCACGAGACGTACATCGGGAGCAGCACCAGCAGGGCGGCGGGCGGGCCGTACGGGCTGCGCCAGAGGACCGCCATCATCAGCCCGGCGAGGCCGTGGACGCAGTACGGGCCAAGCGAGCGCAGCAGCAGCCCGCGCCAGGCGGTGCGGGCGGGCAGCCGCTCGGCGGTCCACAGGATGAGCCCGTCGAGGGCGGCCAGGACCGCGCAGAAGACCAGCGCGGCGGCCCCGGCGGGCAGCAGGACGTACGGGAAGTCGGGGGCCGGGGCGGCCGGGGTGCCGCCGAGCGGGGCGCGTCCGCCGAGCAGGACGTGCGCCTCGGCGGCGGCGCCCACGGCGAGCGCCAGCCGGGCCGCCCGCCACAGCCGGCGCGGGGCCCGGGGCTCCTGCTCGGCCTGGACGAGGAGCGTGCCGGGGACGGCGACCAGCACGGCCGCGGCGGGCGGCAGCAGGAAGGCGGCGGCGAGCAGCACCGGGAAGAAGAAGCCGGGGGCGGTCGGCACGGTGACGCGGCCGGCGAGGAAGGGGCAGCGCGCGGGCCATTCGCACAGCGCGTACAGCCCGGCGAGCAGGCTGAGCGCGCCCCAGGGGACGTCCCCGCGCGCCACGGGTAAGGCGCACGCCCCGGCGGACACCACCGCGCCCAGGAGAACGGCTCGCGCCCCCCGGGGCAGGGTCCGCCACTGCGGTCGGTCCATGGCGCGCCTCCCTACCTGCTCCGGATCGGGAGGATAGGCCCGCACGGGACGGCGGGTAGGCGCATTGTCGGATTGAACCGTTCGGGCCCGGGCGGATTAGCACCTTCGGGTGACAGATTCCCGGTAAGGATTCGAGGGACGGAAAAAGGGCCGCGCCCGTGGCAGCGGCCCTTCCTCGCGCGGGGAGCCGGGAACGGCTCCCGGCTCAGCCCTCGGTGACGATGTCCTGGTCCGGCACGGCCTGGCCGGAGCGGATCAGGTCGATCCGGCCCATGACCTTGGAGCGCAGGTCGGCGGGGACGTCGTCCGACCCGCAGCACCGTTTCACCAGCTTCTTCACGGCCTGTTCGAGGCCGTACTTCTCCAAGCACGGCGAGCACTCCTCGAAGTGCACCTCGAACTTGTTGCAGTCACTGTCGGGCATCTCGTGGTCGAGGAACTCGTAGAGATGGTCCAGGACCTCAGAGCAGTCCGTCTCGTGCGGCTCTCCGCAGCTCATGAGCCCGAGCCTTTCGCTTCGTCCGACTCGCCGGCGCCGGCCGGGACGAGCCCGCGGTCACGGGCGTAGTCCTCCAGCATTCCGCGCAGTTGGCGGCGGCCCCGGTGCAGCCGGGACATCACCGTACCGATGGGTGTACCCATGATGTCCGCGATCTCCTTGTACGCAAAGCCCTCCACGTCCGCCAGATACACGGCGATGCGGAACTCCTCGGGGATCGCCTGGAGGGCTTCCTTCACGTCGGAGTCGGGCAGGTGGTCCAGCGCCTGCGACTCCGCCGACCGCAGTCCGGTCGACATGTGCGACTCGGCGCGCGCGAGCTGCCAGTCCTCGATCTCCTCGGCGGCGCTGCGCTGCGGTTCACGCTGCTTCTTGCGGTACGAGTTGATGAAGGTGTTGGTGAGAATCCGGTAGAGCCAAGCCTTGAGGTTCGTCCCCTCCCGGAACTGGTGGAAGGATCCGTATGCCTTCGCGTAGGTCTCCTGCACCAGGTCCTCGGCGTCCGCGGGGTTGCGCGTCATGCGCAGCGCGGCCGAGTACATCTGGTCGAGGTAGCCGAGGGCATCCCGCTCGAAGCGCGCGTTGCGCTCGGCGGTCGACTCTTCCACGTGGCCGTCGTCGGTCCCTGTGACCGGACCCACCTCCTCGAACGGTGTGACGAGTCCGAAGCCGGACCCGCTCGAATCGGAGAATAGTCGAGTCTTCGACGGTTCCCGCCGATCCGGTCCGCCCGCCGCTCCATCAGGAACGGTCCTGGCCGCCGACAGCACCGTCCAGTCCAGGTCAGCGCCGCGTGAGCGGCTGGGGCAGATGGTCGAACCCATGCGACGGACTCCCTCTCCACGAAATACCGGCCCTGCGGATGTTCACGTCCGTCACAACAGCGGACCGGTACGTGTCATTCCCGCAGCGCGCCCGCCCACCGCCCGACGCCCCCGGTGATGATCCCGAGGGCCTCGTCCTGCGTCAGCGAGCCCCGCTTGGGCACGGCGAACCCGTGGTCCCCGGACGGCACTTCCACCAACGCGTACTCCCCCTCGGGGAACTCCCCCGGCCGTCCGAAGGGGTCGTTGCCGCCCTGGACGACGAGGGTGGGCACCCCGGTCCCCAGCAGTTCCTCGGCACGGGACTTTTCGGGGCGGCCGGGCGGGTGCAGCGGGAAGCTCAGCGCGAGCACGGCGTGCGCCCCGAGCTCGCGCGCGGTCCGGCAGGCGACCCGGGCCCCGGCGCTGCGCCCGCCGGCGACGACGGGCACCCCCGCGGCGGCGAGGGCGGGCCACACGGCCCGCCACCCCGTGTCCAGGGTCCTGGGCGCCGGGGCCACCTTCTTCCCGGCCACGCGCCAGGGCTGCTCCACGAGGGCGACGCTCACGCCGAGCGGGGGCAGGGCGCCGGCGAGCGCGACGAGATCGCGCGCGTCGATGCCGCCGCCGGCGCCGTGGCCGAGCGCGAGGAGGAGCCGGGGGGTACGGGCGTGGTGCCAGGTGATCCGGGCGTCCCCGGCGGGCGTCTCGACGAGATCGGTAGGGGTCACACCCCCATCCTGCCCGGCGGACGGGCATCCGCCGCGCTCCCGCACGCCCCACCAGCGGGCGCGGCCCGCTAGAAGAGCGTCCCTTCCTCCGGCCCCGCCAGCTCCTTCAGCAGCTCCGGCCCGTTGTTGCGCACATTGCTGACCGCCGTCGAGACCGCGTACGCCCGCATCAGCCCCTCCGGCGGGGGAGCCAGCAGCCCCCGGAGCTCCTCCACGGACGTCGAGGAGGGGTCCAGCCACGCGTCCCACCGCGACGGCGGCAGCATCAGCGGCATCCGGGGATGGATCGAGTACAGCGTGGACGGCCCCTCCGCGGGCGCCACCCCCAGCGGCCCCTTCTCCGCCTCCGTCGTGATCACCGAGCAGGTCGCCCACCACGCGCGCGGATGGTCGTCCGGCAGTGAGGCGTCCCGCCAGAACTCGTAGAGCCCGGCCATCGCGAACACCGAACCGTCCGCCGGGGAGATGAAGTACGGCTGCTTGCGCGGCCGTTTCCGCTTCCCCTCGACCTCCAGCTCCCGCTCGTCCACCCCGGTGACCCACTCGTAGTAGCCGTCGGCCGGGATGATGCAGCGGCGGGCCGCGAAGGGCCGCCGGAACGACGGCTTCTCGTGCACCGTCTCCGCCCGCGCGTTGATCATCCGGGCCGCCCCGTCCGGCGAACTCGCCCAGGACGGCACCAGGCCCCAGCGAAGTTTCCGCAGCTGGCGAACCGGACGCGGGTCGTCCGCGTCTTTCAGTGGACGCTCCAGGACCGCGTAGACCTCTTTGGTCGGGGCCACGTTCCAGTCGGGCGCCAGCGTCTCGCCCGGATCGGGGTCCCACTTCTCTATCTCGAAGACGCCCGCGAGATCCTCGGGGCTACGACTCGCCGCATACCTCCCACACATGACCGTCACCCTGCCACGCGGCAGCCGACCACGAGGAGCCGTCCCGGAAATGGCCGACGAAATGCCCGACCTGCACATTTTCGGCACCCAGGCCGCCCCCGCCCAGTGGCTGGTGGTCGCCACCGGGATAGCCGCCCTCGCCGTCGTCCTGCCGCACGGCGTCTGGCGGCTGTCCCGCAACGCGATCACCATCGCCCACGAGGGCGGCCACGGCCTGGTGGCCCTGCTCACGGGCCGCCGCCTCGACGGCATCCGGCTCCACTCCGACACCAGCGGCCTCACCGTCAGCCGGGGGCGCCCGACCGGCCTCGGCATGATCCTCACCGCCGCCGCCGGCTACACCGCTCCCCCGCTGCTCGGCCTCGGCGGGGCCTGGCTGCTCGCGGCCCACCGCGTCACCCTGCTGCTCTGGCTCGCCACCGCCCTGCTGCTCGCGATGCTGGTGATGATCCGCAACCTCTACGGCATGCTCACCGTGGTCCTCAGCGGCGCCGCCTTCCTGCTGGTGTCCTGGCTGACCTCGCCCGATGTGCAGTCCGCGTTCGCGTACGCGGTGGTGTGGTTCCTGCTCCTCGGCGGCGTACGGCCGGCCTTCGAGCTCCAGGCCAAGCGGCGCAGGCACAACAACGGCGATTCCGACGCCGACCAGCTGGCGCGGCTCACGTCCGTACCACCGGCGCTCTGGCTCTTCCTCTTCCACGCCGTCTCGGTCTGCTCGCTCATCGGCGGCGGACGGTGGCTGCTCGGACTCTAGGTTCTCCCCCCACTAAAGTGAGAGCCATGACCGAAACGCCCGTGCACCCCGCCCTCTGGCCCGCCCCCGTAGCAAGCGGAGCCGTCGACGCGACGGTCACCGTGCCCGGATCGAAATCGGTCACCAACCGGGCGCTGGTGCTGGCCTCGCTCGCCGCCGAGCCCGGCTGGCTGCGGCGCCCCCTGCGCTCCCGGGACACCCTGCTGATGGCCGAGGCGCTGCGCGCCCTCGGCGTCGGCATCGAGGAGGGCGTGGGCCCCGACGGCTCCGGCGAGGCCTGGCGGGTGATCCCCGCCGGTCTGCACGGCCCGGCCACCATCGACGTGGGCAACGCCGGTACGGTCATGCGCTTCCTGCCCCCCGTCGCCGCGCTCGCCGACGGGCCCGTCCGCTTCGACGGCGACCCCCGCTCGTACGAACGGCCCCTGAACGGCGTGATCGACGCGCTGCGCGTGCTCGGCGCGCGGATCGACGACGACGGCCGGGGCGCGCTCCCGCTCACCGTGCACGGCAGCGGCGCCCTCGACGGCGGCCGGGTCCGGATCGACGCGTCCTCCTCCTCCCAGTTCGTCTCCGCGCTGCTGCTCTCCGCGCCCCGCTTCAACCAGGGCGTGGAGGTACGGCACACCGGGGCCACCCTGCCGTCCATGCCGCACATCCGGATGACCGTCGACATGCTGCGCTCGGTGGGCGCGCAGGTGGACGAGCCGGAGACCGGCGGCGAGCCGAACGTGTGGCGGGTCTCGCCGTCCGCGCTGCTCGGCCGCGACCTCACGGTCGAGCCGGACCTGTCCAACGCCCAGCCGTTCCTGGCCGCCGCCCTGATCACCGGGGGCAGGGTGACGATCCCGGACTGGCCCGGGCGCACCACCCAGCCGGGCGACCAGCTGCGGCGGATCTTCACCGAGATGGGCGGTTCCTGCGAGCTGACCGAGCGGGGCCTGGTCTTCACCGGCTCGGGCTCGATCCACGGCATCGACGTTGACCTGGGCGAGGTCGGCGAGCTCACCCCGGGCATCGCGGCGGTGGCGGCGCTGGCCGACTCGCCCTCGACGCTGCGCGGGGTCGCCCATCTGCGCCTGCACGAGACGGACCGCCTGGCGGCCCTCACCAAGGAGATCAACGAGCTCGGCGGCGATGTCACCGAGACCGCCGACGGTCTGCACATCCGCCCGCGCGCTCTGCACGGCGGCGTCTTCCACACGTACGACGACCACCGCATGGCCACGGCCGGCTCGATCATCGGCCTCGCCGTGGAGGGCGTCCGGATCGAGAACGTGGCGACGACCGCCAAGACGCTGCCCGACTTCCCGCGGATGTGGACCGAGATGCTGACCGGGGCCGGAAACTGAGCGGGGCCTGAGCAGATGCGCCGCTACGGCAAGAACCCCGACGAGGACGACATCCGGGTCCGCCCGAACCGCAAGGGCAACCGTCCCCGCACCACCATCCGCCCCAAGCACGAGGACGCCTGCGAGGGCATGGTCCTCACCGTCGACCGGGGGCGGCTGACCTGTCTCGTCGAGGGCCGCACGGTCACCGCGATGAAGGCCCGCGAGCTGGGCCGCAAGGCCGCGGTGGTCGGGGACCGAGTCATGATCGTCGGTGATCTCTCGGGCGAGAAGGACACCCTGGCACGGATCGTCCGCATCCAGGAGCGCAGCTCGGTGCTGCGCCGCACGGCGGACGACGACGACCCGTTCGAGCGGGTGATCGTCGCCAACGCCGACCAGCTGGCGATCGTCACCGCCCTCGCCGACCCCGAGCCGCGTCCCCGGCTGATCGACCGCTGTCTGGTCGCCGCGTACGACGCCGGGCTCACCCCGCTCCTGGTGCTGACCAAGTCGGACCTGGCCCCGGCGGACGAACTCCTGGAGATGTACGGGGCGCTGGGCGTCCCGCACGTGGTCACCTCGCGCGAGGAGCTCTACAGCGGCGACGCGGCGGACCGGGTGCGCACGCACCTCGGCGGCAAGGTCACCGCGTTCGTCGGCCACTCCGGCGTCGGCAAGACGACGCTGGTCAACGCGCTGGTCCCGGAGGACCGCCGGCGTATCACCGGCCATGTCAACGCGGTCACCGGCCGCGGCCGGCACACCACGACCTCGGCCCTCGCGCTGCCGCTGGCGAGCAGCGACGGCGGCTGGGTGATCGACACCCCGGGCGTACGGTCGTTCGGCCTGCACCACGTCGACCCGTCCCGGGTCATCCTCGCCTTCCCGGATCTGGTGCCGGGCACCGAGAACTGCCCGCGCGCGTGCAGCCACGACGAGGCGGAGTGCGCGCTGGACGCCTGGGTCGCCGAGGGGCACGCCGACCCGGCGCGGCTCTACTCGCTGCGCCGGCTGCTCTCCACCCGGGAGCGCCACGAGGGCGACTGACGGGCGGCGAGTGCATAATCGCCCTAGCGATGACGAGCAGTCACCTATGTGTTGCGGGAGGGCTTGGACATGGCGTGGCTGCTGGTGGTGGTCGCCGGAATCCTGGAGACGGGGTTCGCTGTCTGTCTCAAACTGTCACACGGCTTCACCCGGATCGCCCCGACCATCGCCTTCGCGGCGTTCGCGCTGGGCTCGTTCGGCCTGCTCACCCTGTCGCTGAGGAAGCTGGACGTGGGTCCGGCGTACGCGGTGTGGACCGGCATCGGCGCGGCGGGCACCGCGATCTACGGCATGGTCTTCCTCGGTGACGTGGTCTCCACGCTGAAGCTGGTGTCGATCTCGCTGGTGATCGTGGGCGTGATCGGCCTGCAGATCTCGGGCTCGGCGCACTGAGGCCCCGGCCGCCCGCACGGACCTTCCGGCCCGGCGCGCGTGCTCACGGCCCGGGCCGCACCGGCGTACGGGCCAGGACCGCGCGGACATGGGCCGCGTGCCCGCTCCCGCCGGGCCCGGCGGGCGGTCCCGGGTCCGGCGCCATGACATATGACAGCGCGAGCCGCACCACCGTCTCGCAGCAGCGGGCGAGCTCCCCCGGCTCCACCCCGGGCAGCTCCTTCTCCAGCGCCGCCAGCGAGCGGTCCCGTACCGTCGCCACCAGCTCGGAGGGCCCCGGAACCCCGGCGTCCGCGCGGCGCTGCGCCGGTACGGGAGAGTGCGCGCCCAGCGTGCGGGGGCCGCGCGGGGCGGGCAGCCGCTCGTCCCGGCAGCCGGTGAGCAGCGCCCGGATCAGCGCGCTGGCGCGCGCCGAGCGCACGGTCCACTCGACGAGGGCGACCAGCCGGTCGGCCGGGACCGCCCGTTCGGCGAGGACGCGGTCGACGCCGCGCAGATAGATGTCGGCCTCGCGCCGCACCAGGGCGCGGGCCAGGCCCTCCTTGCTGCCGAACTCGTTGTACAGCGTCTGCCGGGACACTCCTGCGGCCGAGGCCACGTCCACCATCCGCACCGCCGACCAGGGCCGTGCCGAGAGCGCCGATACGGCGGCGTCCAGTAGGGCTTCCCGCGCTGTGGGCATCGCGCCTCCCCGGGCCGTGCGAGCGGGCCGTCCTCAGAGTTGACGCGCGCCCCCGCACTGTCAATAGCCGCGGCGGGCGGTGGAGGGACCTTGGCCGGTGTCCGCATCCCGGGCCATGTGGTCCCCGCAGGTGCCGGTCGATACGGTGTGGCCATGCCCGACTACCACGATGATCTGCGTCTCGCCCACGTCCTCGCGGACGCCGCCGACGCCGCCACGATGGAACGGTTCAAGGCGCTCGACCTGAAGGTCGAGACCAAGCCGGACATGACGCCGGTGAGCGAGGCCGACAAGGCCGCCGAGGAGCTGATCCGCGGCCATCTCCAGCGGGCGCGGCCCCGGGACGCGATCCTGGGCGAGGAGTACGGCCTGGAGGGCACGGGTCCGCGCCGCTGGGTGATCGACCCGATCGACGGCACGAAGAACTATGTGCGCGGGGTGCCGGTCTGGGCGACGCTGATCGCACTGATGGAGGCGGGCGAGGGCGGCTACCGGCCGGTGGTGGGCGTGGTGTCGGCGCCCGCGCTCAACCGCCGCTGGTGGGCGGCGAAGGGCCATGGCGCGTACACCGGCCGCAGTCTGTCGCAGGCGACCCGGCTGCGGGTCTCCAACGTCTCCCGGCTCGCGGACGCCTCGTTCGCGTACTCCTCGCTGAGCGGCTGGGAGGAGCGCGGCAAGCTCGACGACTTCCTGGACCTGACCCGGGCGTGCTGGCGCACGCGCGCGTACGGCGACTTCTGGCCGTACATGCTGGTCGCGGAGGGGGCGGTGGACATCTGCGCCGAGCCGGAGCTGTCGCTGTGGGACATGGCGGCGAACGTGATCGTGGTGCAGGAGGCGGGCGGCGTCTTCACCGGTCTGGACGGCAGGGAGGGCCCGCACAGCGGCGACGCGGCGGCCTCCAACGGCCTGCTCCACGACGAGCTGCTGAACCACGTGGGCACCGGGGACTGAGTCGCGGCCCCGGCGCGGGCCCGCGACTGGGGCGCCAGAGGGGCGTGGGTCGTACTTTTACGCGCCCCTCAACTGACCTCTACCACCCTCTTGTTGACGTGCGGCCGTGGATGCCACTCTAGGAGTCCCCCCACTTGTGAACTTGTGAATCCGTTCGCGTTTCCCGTACTCCCGTGCGGGGCCACGGGGGTTCACCAAGGAGGTGGCTCCATCCATGCTCGTCCGTGACGCCATGAGCACGGTGGTCCTCACCATCGGACCCGCGCACACCCTCCGTCAGGCCGCCCGGCTGATGGCCGCGCGCCGCGTCGGAGCGGCCGTCGTCCTCGACCCCGACACCAGCGGGCTCGGCATCCTCACCGAGCGCGACATCCTCAACTCCCTAGGCCAGGGCCAGGACCCGGACCGGGAGACCGCGAGCACCCACACCACCACCGACGTCGTCTTCGCGGCGCCGGGCTGGACCCTGGAGGAGGCGGCCGACGCGATGGCGCACGGCGGCTTCCGGCATCTGATCGTCCTCGACGGGGCCGGCCCGGTCGGCGTGGTCTCGGTCCGGGACATCATCCGCTGCTGGGCGCCCACCCGGCGCCACCCGGCCGAACTGGTCGGCTGAAACACCACGAGCGCGCGCGAGCGCGCACGGAGCGCGAGCGCGCACGGAGCGCGACCGCGCACAAGGACGTGCGCACGCCCCGGGGCACGCGCGGAGGGCCGGCCCCCTCGGGGAACCGGCCCTCCGACTGCCTACGGCAAGCGATCCAGTGCTGTTCAGCCGCGCAGGGCCTGGACCGCGGCCTCCAGCCGCTTGCCGAAGTCTGCGTCCGCCCTGCGGAAGTTCTCGATCGCGCGCTCGGCGATGTCGTCGCGCGAGACCTTGGCGATGAAGCCCGACAGGTTCTCGATCAGCCGGGTCTTCTCGTCCTCCGAGTACAGCCGGTACAGGTTGCCCGCCTGGACGAAGTCGTCGTCCTCGGCGTGCAGCGGGGCGGTGTGGCTGCCCGTCACGTCACCGACCGGGACCGGCTGCCACAGCGGACGGCCGGTCTGCTGGGGGCCGCCGAAGCTGTTCGGCTCGTAGTTCTTCGCGCCCTTGTGGCGGCCGTCGTAGAGCTGACCGTCACGGGAGTTGGTGCGCGCCTCGGTGGCGTGCGGACGGTTGACCGGCAGATGGTCGGCGTTGATGCCGACGCGGTAGCGGTGCGCGTCGCCGTATGCGAAGAGGCGGCCCTGGAGCATCTTGTCGGGGGACGGGCCGATGCCGGGCACGAAGTGCGCCGGGCTGAAGACCGACTGCTCCACCTCGGCGAAGATGTTCTCCGGGTTGCGGTTGAGCTCCAGCTTGCCGATCTCGATCGGCGGGTAGTCCGCGTGCGGCCACACCTTGGTGAGGTCGAACGGGTTGAAGCGGTAGGTCGCCGCGTCGGCCGCCGGCATGATCTGCACCTGCACCGTCCAGGACGGGAAGTCGCCGCGCTCGATCGCCTCGCGCAGATCGCGCTGGTGGCTGTCCGGGTCCTCGCCGGCGAGCTTGTTGGCCTCGGCCTGGGTGAGGTTCTTGATGCCCTGGTCGGTCTTGAAGTGGTACTTGACCCAGAAGACCTCGCCCGCCTCGTTGTTCCACTGGTACGTGTGCGAGCCGTACCCGTTCATGTGGCGCAGCGTGGCCGGGATGCCGCGGTCACCGAAGAGCCAGGTCACCTGGTGGGTGGACTCGGGGCTCAGACCCCAGAAGTCCCAGACGTTGTCGGCCTCCTGGGAGCCCGTGTACGGGTCGCGCTTCTGGGTGTGGATGAAGTCGGGGAACTTGATGGCGTCCCTAATGAAGAAGACGGGCGTGTTGTTGCCGACCAGGTCGTAGTTCCCCTCCTCGGTGTAGAACTTCAGCGCGAAGCCGCGCGGGTCGCGCACGGCGTCGGCCGAGCCGAGGTTGCCGGCCACGGTGGAGAAGCGCAGGAACGTCTCGGTCTGCTTGCCGACCTCGGAGAGGAACTTGGCGCGCGTCCACGGCGTGACGTCCCGGGTCACCGTGAACGTACCGTACGCGCCCGCACCGCGGGCGTGGACTATGCGCTCCGGGATGCGCTCCCGGTTGAAGTGCGCGAGCTTCTCCAGGAGCGACTGGTCCTGGAGGAGCACCGGGCCGCCGGCCCCCGCGGTCTCGCTGTTCTGGTTGTCGGCCACCGGCGCGCCGGCCTCCGTGGTGAGCGGTCCCTGCGTCACGTGCGCCTGCTGCGTCATTCCTGCGAGTCCTGTCCCTTGGCCTGTGTCGTATCCGATCCTACAATGGACTTTGTCCAAATCAAACAGCAATCCAAAGTCACACCCGTTCGGGATACGCTCCCCCGACTGTTAGGCTGGCCCTTATGAGTGACCTCCTTGAACGACTCCGCGGACGCGGCTGGCGCATGACGGCCCAGCGGCGTGTGGTGGCCGAGGTCCTCGACGGGGACCACATGCACCTGACGGCGGACGAGGTCCACGCGCGCGCGGTGGCCAAGCTGCCCGAGATCTCCCGCGCGACCGTCTACAACACGCTGGGCGAGATGGTGACGCTGGGTGAGGTCATCGAGGTCTCGACGGACCGCCGCGCCAAGCGGTACGACCCGAACGCGCACCGGCCGCACCACCACCTGGTCTGCGCCCTGTGCGGCGCGATCCGCGACGTCCACCCGACGGGCGACCCGCTGGCGGAACTTCCCGCGGCGGAGCGCTTCGGGTTCACGGTGTCCGACGTAGAGGTCACCTACCGGGGGGTCTGCCCGGACTGCGCCACGGCCTAGGGCGGCGGCGTCGGGTTGCCGGCGGACGAGGACGGGCCCGGTTTCCGCTGCGGTCCGTGCGCGGCCGGGCTGGCGGTCTCCCCGCGCCCCCTTGCGGCGAGAAACGACTCAGGGCCCGGATCTATTGGATCCGGGCCCTGAATACTTGGTAGCGGGGACAGGATTTGAACCTGCGACCTCTGGGTTATGAGCCCAGCGAGCTACCGAGCTGCTCCACCCCGCGTCGGTGAACCCAACAGTACGTCACCGTGCGGACCAGCGCAAACCCGATCGGCCGCCCCCCGCTGGCGCGGCGCTACGCCGTCAGCTCCTCGTGCAGGGCCTCCCGCAGCCGGGCCGCCCGCTCCGCCACCTCGGCCGGACCGAGCTCCACCGCCCGCGCGCACCACCGCTTGCCCTCCGCCAGCTCCCCGCACCGCGCGGCGAGCAGCGCGAGCCGCAGCGCGGCGCGCCCGTGCCCCGCGTGGGCGGCCCGGGCCCACCACAGCGCCGCCTCCCGCTCGCGGCCCTCGCGGGCCAGCAGCAGCCCGAGGTTGAAGGCGCCGTTGCGGCTGCCCGCCTCGGCCGCCTCCCGGTACCAGCGCGCGGCGCCCTCCTGGTCGCCGCGGGCCGCCGCCAGCATGCCGACCCGGACCTGGGCGCGCCGGTGGCCCTGGGCCGCGGCGCGCTCGTACCACTCCTCGCACTCCGTCTTCTCGGCCACCGGCTCGCCGAGGACCGGCGCGCCCGGCGGCGGCTGGCGCGCGTCGAGGACGGTGGCGAGCCGGAACGCCGCCTCCGCGCTGCCGCCGCCCGCCGCGCAGCGCAGATGCCGCTCGGCCGCGGCCTCCTCGCCGTCCCGCAGCAGCGCCATGCCGACCTGGAGGGCCGCCTCGGTGTGCCCGGCCGCCGCCGCCCGCTCGTACCACTTCAGGGCGGTCCGGTCGTCGTCGCGGCTGGCGAAGAGGATGCCCAGGTTGAAGGCCGCGTCCACGCTCCCCGCCTCGGCCGCCTTGGAGAACCACGGCTCGGCGCCGGTCGCGTCGCCGGCCTGGAGCAGCAGCACGGCGAGCGCGTTGGCCGCCTCGCGGTGGCCCGCGTAGGCGGCGCGCCGGTACCACTGCTCGGCCTGCGCGGTGCGCTCCTGGGCGGCGCAGAGCAGCGCCAGGTTGTACGCCCCGTTGTCGTCCCCGGCGTCCATCGCGGCGCGGTACCAGCGCTCGGCGGTCTGGGTCTCGCCCCGGGCCGCGTGCAGGGCGCCCAGCGCGTTGGCGGCGTTGCCGTCGCCGTCCTGGGCGGCGCGCAGCCACCACACGGCCGCGCTCTCCTCGTCGCCCGCGTCCCGGAGCAGGAAGCCGAGCGCGCAGGCGGCCTTGGCCTCGCCGTCCTTGGCCGAGGTGAGGTACCAGCGCCCGGCTTCCTTCAGCTCGCCGCGCTTCTCCAGGATCGCGCCGAGGTGCAGCGCGGCCCGCCGGTGCCCGCGCGCGGCGGCCTGGCGGTACCACTGCTCGGCCTCGGCGCTGCCGGCCCCGGGGTCCGCCTCGGGCTCGACAGCGATGTCAGGCTCGGCGCCGGCACGCTCGCCGCGCCGGTCGATGAGCCGGGCGAGACGGTACGCGGCCTCCCGGTGGCCCTGCTCGGCCGCGGCGCGCAGCCAGCGCTCGGCGCCCACGTCGCCGCGGTGCTCCAGCAGGTCGGCCAGGGCGTACGCCCCCAGCGCGTGGCCCTGTTCGGCGGACTGGCGCAGCCAGTACTCGGCGGCCGGCTCGTCGCCGCGCTCACGGTAGTGCCGGCCCAGCGCGTGGGCCGCGGCGGCGGAGCCGGCGACGGCGGCGATGCGCCACCAGCCGGCCGCCTCGTCGGCGTATCCGCGCTGGTGCAGCAGGACGCCCAGGTTGTTGGCCGCGGCGCGGTCGCCCTCGGCGGTGGCGCCGCGCAGATAGGGCTCGGCGCTGTCGAGGTCGCCGCGGCGCAGCAGCAGGGATCCGAGAACGCTCATGGACGCGGCGTCGCCGCAGTCGGCCGCGCGCCGGTGCCGTGCCTCGGTCTCGGCATCGGCGGCGTCATCGGAGCGCATCCGCGCAAACCGCCCTGTCTCCAACAGAGTTGCCCTGTCCCCCATAAATACCATCGTCGCACCACCAGCTACCCGCGTACACCTGGTATACCGCAGCCAGAGAGGTCACTTCAGCGTTTTGTCGACATGCCCACAGAGAGATAAGCCAAACGCAGCAGAGGCACATCCGGACAGCGCAAATCGACGAGGGCCCGGATCCTGATGGATCCGGGCCCTCGTCCGTGAGTAGCGGGGACAGGATTTGAACCTGCGACCTCTGGGTTATGAGCCCAGCGAGCTACCGAGCTGCTCCACCCCGCGTCGGTGAACACAACGTATCACGACGCGGGACGGAGCCCGACCGGATAATCGGCCGAAGGGCCCGGTACTCAGCCGCTCCCTCCCCCGCCGGAGCCGCCGGCCGGGGCCCCTCCGGAGGTCCCCTTCGCCTTGGACTCGGCCTCGGCGGCCCGCTGGAGCGCCGTCTGGAGGTCCTGCTGGGCCTTGCCGTACGCCGCGAAGTCGCCCTTCTGCAGCGCCTTCTGGCCGTCGTCGTACGCCTTCTGGGCGTCCTTGATGGCCTGTTCCACCGTGGCATTGGTCCCGGTGGCCGGCGGCTTGGTGGTGTCCGTCGGCGGCTTGGTCGCGGGCGGCTCGGCGCCGTCCACGCCGAACACCGCGTTCAGCGCCTGCGCCAGGGTGTCCTTGAAGACGGTCCTGTCCCCGTAGGAGACGCCGACCTTCTTCAGGAGGGGGTAGTTGGCGGAGCCACCGCGCGCGTACACCGGCTCGATGTACAGGAACCCGCCGCCCAGTGGCACGGTCAGCAGATTGCCGTAGTCGATCTCGGAGTCGCTGCCGCGCAGGTTGCGGACGAACTCGGCGACCTCCGGGAGGCCGTTGAGCTTGCTCTGCACCTGCTGGGGGCCCTGGACGTTGTCGGTGACCCGGAGGAGTCTGATCGTGCCGTAGTCCTTGCTGGCCGCGTCCGCGTCGATCGCCATGAACCCGCCCAGGTTGGGCCGTCCGTTCGGCGTGAACGTCGTCGTCAGGGAGAACTTGTTCCCCTGCGTCTCGGCGCCCGGCATCTTCATCGACAGGTAGTACGGCGGGACCGCGACGCCGTCCTTGTTGGTCGGGTCGTCCGGCACCTGCCAGGCGTCACTGCCGCTGTAGAACTGCACGGGGTCCGTGACGTGGTACCGGGTCAGCAGCTCGCGCTGGACCTTGAACATGTCCTGCGGGTAGCGAAGATGGGCGAGCAGGTCGTCCGGGATGGCGGCCTTCGGCTTCACCGTGTGCGGGAACGCCTTCATCCAGGTCTTCAGGACCGGGTCCTTGGTGTCCCACTGGTACAGCGTCACCGTGCCGTCGTACGCGTCGACGGTGGCCTTCACCGAGTTGCGGATGTAGTTGACCTGGTTCTGCTGGGCCACCACCGCGCGCTGGCGGGTGGTCAGCGAGTCGGCCGTCGTCTCGCCCAGCGTCGTACGCGAGGCGTAGGGATAGCCGTTGGTCGTGGTGTACGCGTCGACGACCCACTGGATCCGGTTGCCGATCTTGGCGGGGTAGGGGTCGCCGTCGATGGTCAGCCACGGGGCGACCGCCTCCACCCGCTGCTTCGGGGTGCGGTTGTAGAGGATCTTCGAGCCCTCGCCGATGGCTCCCGAGTACAGGATCTGCGGCTCGCTGAAGGCCACCGCGTACGCGGCGCGGTTGAAGGGGTTGGAGAGGCTGACCCCGCCCTTGCCGTCGAAGCTCGTCGTCTTCTGGCCCTTGCCCTCGGACTCGTAGTCGAGCTCCTTCTGCGGACCGCCGACGATCGAGTACTGCTCGGTCTTCTCGCCGTAGTAGATCCGCTGCTCGTACCGGTCGAACCGGCCCGCGGTGGGCAGACCCGACTCGGTGAAGTCCGGGGAGCCCGTGGAGTCCACGCTGGTGCCCTTGGCCGCGATCATCCCGTAGCCGTGGGTGTAGGTGAAGTGGTCGTTGATCCAGTTGCGCTTGTCGATGCCGTTGAGGTTCAGCTCACGCAGCCCGACGACCGTGTCCTGCTCCTTGCCGTCCTTGTCCGTGTAGCGGTCCACGTCCAGCGGTACGGCGAACTGGTAGTACTTGCGCTCCTGCTGGAGCTGCTGGAAGGCGGGGGTGACCACGTTGGGGTCGATCAGCCGGTAGCTGGCCGCCGTGTCGGCGTCGGCGCGCAGCTTGGCGTTGTCCTCCGCCGCCGTCGTCCCCTTGTAGTCCCGCACCTCGGTGCGGTCGATGCCGTACGCCTCGCGCGTGGCGTCGATGTTCTTCTGGATGTACGGCGCTTCCTTGGCCTGCTCGTTCGGCTGGACCTGGAACTTCTGCACGATCGCCGGGTAGAGCCCGCCGATCAGGATGGCCGAGAGGACCATCAGGCCGAAGCCGATCACCGGGAGCTGCCAGGTGCGGCGCCACAGCGTCGCGAAGAAGAGCAGCGCGCAGATGACGGCGATGCAGAACAGGATGGTCTTCGCCGGCAGATAGGCGTGGGCGTCCACGTACCGCAGACCCGTCCAGTTGCTGCTGGCCTTGAAGTCGCTGGACTTCACCGCCAGGCCGTACCTGTCCAGCCAGTACGCCACGGCCTTCAGGACGACGAAGACGCCGAGCAGCACCGACAGGTGCCCGGTGGCGGCGCCGGTGGCCCGCGCTCCGGGGCTGGTGATCCGCAGCCCGCCGTACAGGTAGTGCGTGAGGGCCGCGGCGATCAGGGACAGCACGGTCGCCGCGAAGCCGAAGCCGACCAGGAACCGGTACCAGGGCAGGTCGAAGGCGTAGAACGACACGTCCAGATGGAACTGGGGGTCCTTCTGCCCGAACGGCACCCCGTTGACCCACAGCAGCCAGGTGCGCCACTGCCCGGAGGCGGAGGCCCCGGCGATCAGGCCGACGAGCGCGGCGATGCCGAGGAGCAGCCACTTCTTGAACGGGGCGATGCCCATCCGGTAGCGGTCCAGGCTCTGCTGCTCCAGCGACATCGCGCTGAGCGGCGGTCGCAGCCGGTGCGCCAGCCAGATGTTCAGCCCGACGGCCACGGCCATCAGGACGCCGAAGAAGGAGAACAGGCCGATCTTGGTCCACAGGGTGGTGGTGAAGACGGACGAATAGTGCACCGAGCGGTACCAGAGCCAGTCCGTCCAGAACCCGGCGAACATGACGAAGATCATGGCCAGCACGGCCAGGATGCCCAATGTCATGAGCAGGGTCCGGACGCGGCGGGACGGCCGGCCGACTCTGATCCGTGGCCCGGACGGGCCTCCGCCGCGGTCCGGCATCTGGAAAGCCAAGGTGCGCACCTCGAAGTTAGCTGTCGATTGAGCAGGCCCCGCGATCGTAGAGCCCACTCATGCAACTTACTGAGGCTTTACTCAGTTCCCGATCCGGGGGTGAAAGAGGGCAGGATGTTGGCCATGTCCAACGTTTCCCCCTCCGGCCCCCCGATG
>NZ_JBJHPC010000181.1:0-12224 GCF_045257485.1 Streptomyces sp. YS-3
GGGGGCGGCGGTGAGGGATCGGGCCCATGACCGGACCGCCGCACGGGGTCGTGCCCCGTGGGCGGTGGTCAGGAGTTCGTCGCGGGCAGCCGGTGACGGCCGCGCAGCCGTCACCGGGAGGGGATGGACACCAGGATCACGTCGTACCGCGACGGGGGAACGACGACGGCGGTGTACGCACGCATGCCGCGCTCCCCTCAACTGGTCGGTGTACGGCTCGTAGTGGCCGTCGCGGTGTGAGTGTAGGAGTCCGGCCGGGGCGTCGGCACGGGATTATTTCCCGGCGGTGGCGGGCGGGTCCTCGCGCGCCCGCCACCGGAAGACACGCCGCTAGACGCCGCGGTCGGCGCGCCGTGACTCGCGCAGGCGCAGGCCGCGTTGGAGCCGGCCGAGGAAGCGGTAGCGTTCACGGCGCTCGCGGGAGTGGCGGTCGAGCTCCTCCACCAGGCGCTGGGAGCGCTTCTCCACGTCGAGTTCGTCCAGGATCCGGTCCACCTCCGCGAGCAGCGCGCCGTGCAGCTGCCACTGCCTGGGGTCGCGCCGGACCTGGGCGAGCAGCAGCACGGCGACCCGGTCGCGGCTGGCGCGGGCCGCCGCCAGCTCGTCGGCGAAGCGGTTCTCGGCCTCCTCGGCGTTCGCCCGGACCTGGGTGGTGATCAGTACGGCGAAGCTCTCCACGGCCTGGGCCATGTGCTCGAAGACGTCCCGCAGGGCGATCCCGGTCTCGGGCTCGAAGAGGTGTTCCTCGGTACGTTCCTTGGCGAGGTCGGTGACGGACCGGCACACCACGCGCAGCACCACCGCGCAGATCTCCAGCGCGTCCAGTCCGGTGCGCAGCACGATCCGCGACAGCAGCCCTTCCTTGACCCGGGGGTTGAACCGCAGGCTGTCCTCGGCCTGCCGCAGCGAGGCGTCGACCTGCACGATGTCGTGGTCGAGCCGACGGGCCTCGTGGAGCCGGGCCGCCGCCCGCGCGACCGGGGTGTGTCCGCCCACCTCCTCCGCGAGGTCGATCAGGAGCCGCTTCATCCGCGCCGCCAGCTCTTCGATGGCCTCGCCGGCAGACTCCACCCACACCGGTGGTACGAGCAGCACGTTGAAGAGCATGCCGACGCCCGCGCCGATGAGTGTCTCCAGGACGCGGTCCCACGCGGTCGCCGACACCCGGGTCACCCCGAGCACCAGCATCGCGCTGATGGCGACTTCCGGGACGAACTCCCCGGCCTTGACGAAGCGTCCGATCACCAGCGCCGCCAGGATGATCAGCCCGAGGCTCCACCAGGTCAGCCCCACCAGCGCGCTGAACCCGATGGCGAGCAGGACGCCCGCGATCACGGAGTTCACCCGTCGCACTCCGGTGACCAGCGTGGTGTAGAGGGTGACCTGGACGACGAGCAGGGCCGTCAGCGGGGCGGTGAGCGGCGCGGGCTCACTGCTGAGCTGTAGCGCCACGACGTACGAGATGACGGCGGCGGCCGTGGAGCGCAGGGCCTGGACCACTGCGGGTTCCCGGCGGCGGCGGGCCAGATGGATGAGGGGATCAGTGAACTCAAGCACCTCCCGCACCTTCCCTCTCAGTGGTTTCCATTCCACTGATGTCCGGTGATCCGCCGCTTCCACGGCATGGTGACCCGAATCACCCGACCAGCCGGTCCGCTCCGACGCCCGGCCAAGACGGTGTACGGCGCGCTCCTGCGCTTCCCACCGGGTGGCAAACTCCCCTGGAGCGGCGGCCCGGCCCGGGCCGGAAAAACGATCGCCGCCGCGGAACCGGATGCGTAGCATGCCCGCCATGCCCCGACTCCAGCTCCTGCGTCCCGGTCACGCCCCGGCCCTGCTCGCGTTCGAGTCGGAGAACCGTGCCTACTTCGCCGCGTCCATACCGGACCGGGGCGACGAGTACTTCGCCCACTTCGCCGCACGTCATGAGGAGTTGCTCGCCGAACAGGCCACGGGGCTGTGCTTCTTCCATCTGCTGGTGGAGAGCGACGGCGAGGTGCTGGGGCGGTTCAACCTGGTGGACGTGGCGGACGGCCGGGCCGAACTGGGCTACCGCGTCGGCGAACGCGCCGCCGGGCGCGGACTGGCCACGGCGGGCGTGCGCCAGGTCTGCGCCCTGGCGGCCACCGAGTACGGCCTGACCGGGCTGCACGCCAGGACCACCCTCGACAACACCGCCTCGCGGGCCGTCCTGGCCCGCACCGGTTTCACCCCCCGCGGCGAGGTCGAGCTGAGCGGCCGGCCGGGCCTGCGCTACGAGCGGAGCCTGGCGGACGAGGCGGTCCGGCGACTGCGGTGAGCTCCTGGCGCCTAGGAGCGGCGGCCGGGCTTGCCGCGCTTGGCGCCGCCCTTCGAGCCGCCCTTGGTACCACCCTTGACGCCGCCCGATCCGGCGCCGGTCCGCGTGTTCTTGCCGGCCGGCTTGCCCGCGGCGGGCTTGCGCCGGGCGGTGGAGGCGTCGGGGCGCTTGGCCTTCGGCTCGGCCTTGGCCGGTGTCTGGGCGCGGCCCCGGGAGCTGTTGACGGTCCGGCCACGGACGATCCCGATGAAGTCCTCCACCAGGTCGGTGGTCCGCTCCTCGGGCCACGACAGGGCGACACGCGACTCCGGGACGCCGGTCACCGGCCGGTAGGTGAGGTCCTTGCGGTGGTGCAGCCGGGCCAGCGACTGCGGGACGACGAGCAGGCCGATGCCCGCCGCCACCAGCTCGACGGCGTCGGCCGTCGTGGCGGGGCGCTCGAAGGCGGGCTGCCCCGGCGGGCGCTCCCAGTCGAGGGTGTCGTCGAGGGGGTGCAGCACGATCTCGTCGGCCAGGTCCTCGGCGGACACCTCGTCCACCGCGGCCACCACATGGTCCTTCGGGACCACGACGACGGTCGTCTCCGCGTACAGGGGGATGGCGCTGAGATCGGTCCGGTCGACCGGCAGGCGTACGAAACCGGCGTCGGCGTCGCCGGCGCGCAGCACGTCGAACGCCTCGGCGGAGGAGACCGCCACCAGGGTCAGCGGGATGTCGGGCAGCCGCTCGTTCCAGATCCGCACCCACTTGGTGGGTGTCACGCCCGGGACGTACGCGAGCCGGAACGAGGGGGATGCTTCCGAGCCTGTCACTCCGCCAGGTTACCGGTGATGGTCGGAGGCGGCGCACACGCTCGATACCCTTGACCCCATGACGTCGCACCAGACCACCCAGACCATGAAGCCCGCGACCGCGGCGAAGAAGCTGGGTGTGTACCTCGAGGCCACCCCCGCAGAGTTCCAGGAGGGTGTCGTCTCGCGCTCCGAGCTGAACGCGCTCCAGGCCGACCCGCCCCAGTGGCTCCAGGAGCTTCGCCGCACCGGCCCGCACCCCCGGCCGGTGGTCGCGGCGAAGCTGGGCGTCTCCATCGCGGGCCTCGCCCGTGGCGGGGTCACGGAGGCGCTCACCACCGAGCAGATCGACGCCCTCAAGCAGGAGAACCCGGAGTGGCTGCAGAAGGAGCGCGCCACCCAGGCCGAGGTGCGCAAGGAGGCCGTGCGCATCAAGGAGAAGAACGCGCAGCGCGCCGAGGAGTCCGAGGAGTCCAAGGACAAGCGTTCCTGAGCCCGCTCACGGGCGGCGCCGCCCCCGGCCGGGCCCCCGATTCGGGGCCCCAGGGGTGAGCTGCCGGTGATCGGCCGGTGATGTGCCGGTGATCTTCGCCACGGCGGAGGTCACCGGCTTTCGCGTCTCCGCGTACCGGGCCGGCGGGGGTCAGGCGGTGGCGAGGCCCCGGTCGGCCTCCGCCTGGCGGGCCGCCGCCATGCCCTGCTCCAGATGTGCGAGTTCCTCCGCCTCCACCGTGATCCCGAACTCGTCCGCGAGGACGCGCCCGAGCTCGGCCGGCTCGATCGTGCGCTCGGTGACGGAGCCGTCGGGGCGAAACGTCCTCCAGGTGGCCGCGTCCAGCTGGTGAAGGCGGGCGGCGTCGAACTTCTGGGCGAACAGGCGCGCCGTGAAGGGCGAGCGGCTGTGCGTGCTGACGTAGTGGCTGCCCACCGCGTAGTCGATCGGGTACTGCGGGGTGAGGGTGAAGGTGTGCCGGGCGGTCCAGCCGTCCTGGCCGTACTGGTCAAGCCACCACTGGTCGACCCCGAGCGGGCCAGCCGCCCGCCGCATCCGGAACCTCCATCCGTCCAGGTCCACCTCGACCCCGTCGGCGATCTCGATAGGCGCGAGCGGCCCGCTGCCGAAGCCCACGTCGCACAGCCACAGCCGGTCGTCGTCGGCCGGCCGCACCCCGGTGAGGGCGTGGGTGGCCGGGAGGATCTTGTCGCTGCCGAGGGTGACGCGCCCGATGAGGGCGGTGAAATCGAAGCCCAGGCGTTCCAGCGCACTGGCGAAGAGCACGACGTGCTCGTAGCAGTAACCGCCCCGGCCGCCCCGCACGAGTCTGTCCTGGACCGTCTCCAGGTCGAGCGCGACCGGCTTGCCCAGCACCGCGTTGGCGTTCTCGAACGGGATCGAGGTGACATGCGCCCGCTGGAGCCCGCGCAGCACCTCCAGCGTCGGCGCGCGCTCCCCCGCGTACCCGATACGGGCCAGATAGGCGTCCAGGTCCAACCGGTCCCCGGACCAGCCGCGTCCGTTCGCTGCCTCTGTCATGGCTCACCCTCCTCCGGACCCCGCGCCGGTCCGTCCGTACGCCGTCGGGTCACACCTCGTCCGCCTCACGGCGATCAACCGTCACGAGGCCGACCCTATGCCCGCCCGACGGGACGAAACCTCTGCTCAAAGACGGTTCCGGCCCGGCCATTTGGTCCTAGGACCTGAGGCCAGTGCCATCCGGCCCGGGGACGCGCGTGGTCCCGTGCGCGCGAACCGGCCCGCGCGCTTCCCCGTGCGCGGGGGCCCGACAGGGCCTAGGTTGGCAAGCGTGACCACGGTGACCAGTTCCGATCTCCTTCTCGACGCGTTCGGCCGGATCCGCGAGACCGTCGCGGCTGCCGTCGAAGGCCTGAGCGACGAGGAGTTGGCGTTCCGTATCGACGGCTCGGCCAACTCCTCCGCCTGGCTGGTCTGGCATCTGACCAGGATCCAGGACGACCACATCGCGGATGCCGCCGGACTCGAACAGGTGTGGACCGGGCAGGGGTGGGCGCGGCGGTTCGGGCTGCCGCTGGCCGATTCGGACACCGGCTACGGCCACACCTCCACCGAGGTCGCCTCGGTCACCGCCTCCGCCGAGCAGCTGACCGGCTACCACGACGCCGTCCACGCGCAGACCGCCGCGTGGCTTGCGGGGCTCGACGGCAAGGCGCTCGCCAGGGTCGTCGACACCTCGTGGGACCCGCCGGTGACGCTGGCGGTCCGACTGGTCAGCGTCGTCTCGGACAGCCTCCAGCACGCCGGCCAGGCCGCTTTCGTCCGGGGCGTGCTGTCCCGCCGGTGATCACACCGCCCCGGTCCGGCCCGGGGCCGGGGCGGAGGCGAGCGCGGGGTCACAGCCCGCGCGCCGGGTTCAGACCCGGACGCGGTCCCTTCGGCTGATCATCAGGTTGCCCATGAACCGCCGGTCCACCTCCCGGGCCCCCAGCCGTACGGCCTGGGCGCGGGTGGGTGGGGTGATGTCGTAGTGCCACCGGTGGTCGCCCGGTCCCTTGCGCTGGTACCAGGCGCGGCGCATGCCGAGGGCCGCCGCGAACGCGTGCAGCTCCTCCTCGGTGTCGGCGGTCATATGGCACCAGTGCGCGGACGGCAGACCTCGTCGTCGCGCGAGAGCGCCGTAGTCCTTCACGTCGTCCACGTAGACGGTCAAGGGGGCAACCTCCCACTCCTGCTGAGGCTTTGTATTCTCCCTTGCCCCGCGCGAACTCCCGGACACCTCACCGGAACGACCGATTCGCGCCGTTCGCTCCCGCCCATCACTCCCACTTTGGCTTGTCATAAGGTTGGCTTATGAGCCCATAAACAGGGGGCGGGTACCGGGTTAGGCTTGCCTAAGCTTAGGCTGTCCGACGAGCCATTTCGTTGTCGGTCGAAGGGAAACATTCATGCCCCGCCCCCTGCGGACAGCCATCGTGGGCGCAGGTCCCGCCGGGATCTACGCCGCGGACGCGCTGCTGAAGTCCCCGGCCGCCGCCGACCCCGGTGTCTCGATCGACCTCTTCGAGAAGATGCCCGCGCCCTTCGGTCTGATCCGCTACGGCGTCGCCCCCGACCACCCGCGCATCAAGGGCATCGTCACCGCCCTGCACCAGGTGCTCGACAAGCCGCAGATCCGGCTGTTCGGCAATGTGGACTACCCGGGCGACATCAGCCTCGACGAGCTCCACGAGTTCTACGACGCGGTGATCTTCTCGACGGGCGCCGACGCCGACCGCGCTCTGGACATCCCCGGCATCGAGCTCGACGGCTCGTACGGCGCCGCCGACTTCGTGTCCTGGTACGACGGGCACCCGGACGTACCGCGCACCTGGCCGCTGCACGCGGAGAAGGTCGCGGTGCTCGGCGTCGGCAACGTCGCCCTGGACGTGGCCCGTATCCTCGCCAAGACCGCCGACGAACTGCTGCCCACGGAGATCCCGCCGAACGTCCACGAGGGCCTCGCGGCCAACCGGGCGCGCGAGATCCACGTCTTCGGCCGCCGCGGCCCCGCCCAGGCGAAGTTCAGCCCGATGGAGCTGCGGGAACTGGACCACTCCCCCACCATCGAGGTCATCGTCGACCCCGAGGACATCGACTACGACGAGGGCTCCATCGCCACCCGCCGCTCCAACAAGCAGGCGGACATGGTCGCCAAGACCCTGGAGAACTGGGCGATCCGCGACGTCGGCGAGCGCCCGCACAAGCTCTTCCTGCACTTCTTCGAGTCGCCCACCGAGATCCTCGGTGAGGACGGCGGCGTCGTCGGACTGCGCACCGAGCGCACCCGGCTCGACGGCACCGGCAACGTGGTGGGCACCGGCGAGTTCCACGACTGGGACGTCCAGAGCGTGTACCGGGCCGTGGGCTACCTCTCCGACGAGCTGCCGAAGCTCCCGTGGGACGTGGAGTCGGGCACGGTCCCCAACGAGGGCGGCCGGGTCGTGGAGGCCGGGCAGCACCTCGCCTCCACCTACGTCACCGGCTGGATCCGGCGTGGCCCGGTCGGCCTGATCGGACACACCAAGGGCGACGCCAACGAGACCGTCGCCAACCTCCTGGACGACCACGCCCACGGCCGGCTGCGCACCCCCGCCACGCCCGAGCCCGAGGCGGTCGACGCCTTCCTCGCCGAGCGCGGGGTCCGCTGGACGACCTGGGAGGGCTGGCACCGGCTCGACGCCGCCGAGAAGGCGCTGGGCGAACCGCAGGGCCGCGAGCGCGTCAAGATCGTCGAGCGCGAGGACATGCTGAGGGCCAGCGGCGCGTGAGCACCGGCCCCGCGTGAAGAGCGTCGGCCCCCGCCGGGGAGAGGCGGGGGCCGACGCCGTTCGCGTCGCTCAGGTGGCCGTCAGCTCACCTGGAGGGTGATGTCGTCCACGACGTACGAGGTCTGCAGGGCCTGGTCCTCCACACCGTTGAACTTCAGCGTGACGGTCTGCCCGGCGAACGCCGAGAGGTCGTAGGACTTCTGGTCGTATCCGGAGTTCGCGTCGAGGTTGGAGAAGGTGGCCAGGGTCTGGCCGCCGACCGAGACGGTGAAGGTGTCGTACGCGACGTTCTCGTTCTCGTCCGTGTCGATGTGCTGGAAGAACGAGAGCCGGTAGGCGGAGCAGCCGGACGGGATGCTCAGCGACTGCGAGACGCTGTCGGTGCGGGCCGAGCCCCAGCCGTTCAGCCACGCCATGTAGGAGCCGCCGTGCGGCGTCTCGCCGGCCTGGTTGGTGATGACGCCCGAGGTGGCCGTCCACGGGGTGGAGCCGTTCTCGAAACCGCCGTTGACGACGAGCTGACGGGCGGTGCAGCCGCCCCCGCCGCCGACGGTCAGCGTGTAGGTGGTGCTGTGGCCGACCGTGCCGGAACCGGTGACCGTCAGGGTGTACGTGCCCGGTGTGGTGCCCGCGCCGACCTGCACGGTCAGCGTCGAGGACTTGCCGGACTGCACGGAGGCCGGGTCGAGGGTCGCGGTCACGCCGCTGGGCGCGCCCGACACCGACAGGGCGACCGTCTGCGGGTCACCGCTGACGGTGGTGGTCTTCACGGTCGCGGTGGTGCTGCCGCCCGGGCTGGCGGTTCCGGAGGGCGGGTCGACGGCGAGGGAGAAGTCCTGCGCCGGGGTGGTCCCGCCGACGGCCTGCTTCCAGATCGCGTACGCCACACCGTCGGCGCTGCGGTCCAGGACCGTGGCGTTGATGTTGCTCGGGGTGTCGCAGGCGCTGTGGTAGCAGGAGTCGTAGGCGGCGTTGGCCGTGCCGCCCCACTTGGCCGCCTGCGCCGACGTCTTGCGGTCGCTGGCGCCGGCCGCGTATCCGGAGGTCGCGATGCCGGCGGCCTGGAAGGAGGCGTCGTCACTGCGGCCCTGGCCCTCGACGTTCTCCTCGGGAGCGAGGTTGAGCGAGGTCCAGTACGCCTTGAGCGGGGCCGCCGCGGCGGAGTCGACGTTGTTGATGAAGTAGCCGCCGTTGGGCGAGCCGACCATGTCGAAGTTGTAGTACGCCTTGATGGCCGCGCGGTCGGTGGTGCTCAGCCGGTTGACGTAGAACTCGGAGCCGTTGAGGCCCTGCTCCTCGTCGGTCCACCAGGCGAAGCGCACGTGCTTGGTCATGGTGGGGTTCTTCTGGGCCAGGACCAGCGCGTTCTCCAGGAGGGTCGCGGAGCCCGAGCCGTTGTCGTTGATGCCGGGGCCGGCCGACACGCTGTCGAGGTGCGCCCCGAGCATGAGGACCTGGTCGGCGGGGCCGCCGGGCCAGTCGGCGATCAGGTTGTTCGACGGGTAGGTGCAGGTGGTGCAGTTCTGCTCGGTCACGGTGTACCCGGCGGCCTGCAGCTTGCCCTTGATATAGGCCACCGACTGGGTGTACCCGCCGCTGCCCGCACGGCGGTTGCCGCCGTTCTGGGTGGCGATGGCGCCCAGTTGTGACAGGTGTGCCCGGACGTTGGCCACGTCGATGTCGGGCGGGTCGGTGCCGGGCGGGGTGCCGCCGACGTTGAGCGCGTAGTCGACGGTGTGGGAGAGCGCGGTGCCCTGGCCCTTGACGGTGACGGTGGAGGGGCCGGGGGCGGCGTTGGTGGACGCGGAGAGCGTGAGCACCGAGGACTGGCCGGACTGCA
This sequence comes from Streptomyces sp. YS-3, assembly GCF_045257485.1. Taxonomy (NCBI): domain Bacteria; kingdom Bacillati; phylum Actinomycetota; class Actinomycetes; order Kitasatosporales; family Streptomycetaceae; genus Streptomyces; species Streptomyces sp. YS-3. Next base: position 9,215 of record NZ_JBJHPC010000181.1, read on the forward strand.
CGGTGGCCGGGTTGAAGGACGCGGTCACGCCGGACGGCAGGCCGGAGGCGGTGAGCGTCACCGACTGGGCCGAGCCCGTGGTGACGCTGGTGGTCACCGTGGTGGTGACGGAGCCGCCCTGCTGGACGGTGCCGGACGCCGGGTTCAGGGCGAGGGAGAAGTCGCTCTGGCCACTGGGCTGGCAGGTCGGGTCACCGCTCTGCGCGGGCACGCTGATGGCGTCCCAGGCCGCCTTCGTCCGGTTGAAGAGGTTGCAGGTGGCGTCCAGCGACTTGGCCGAACTCAGCGTCGCCGTACGGTACTTCTTGTACGACATGCTGCTCGTCTTCAGGAGCATGCCACCGTAGAAGATCTTGCCCGCGTTCTGGACGCCGACCCCGGTCACGGTGCTCTGGTTGCAGGTGGGGCTGTTGGGCTTGCCGCCGCCGGGGCTGCTGCCCTCGGCCAGCAGATAGAACCAGTGGTTGAGGGGGCCCGCCGCGGCGTGCACCTCGGTGCCGGGTATCGCGGAGCTGTAGCAGGCCGGGTCGTTGTTGACGGCCGGCGGGTTGTACATGTTCCGGATCGGGCCCCGGCCCTGGAGATTGATCATCTCGCCGACCGTGTAGTCCGGGGTGTCGTAGGGAGCGGGCTCGTTGACGTACGCCTCGGTGAGCGCGCCGAAGATGTCACCGGTGCCCTCGCCGAGCCCCGCCTCCTGGCCGCCGGTGCCGCCGGGGGTGTTGCTGTCGATGGCGTGCCCGTACTCATGGGCCACCACGTCGATCCCGGCTATCCACTCGTTGGCGCTGTTGTGGCCGATGGTGACCGAGCTGCCGTCCCAGTACGCGTTGAGGTCACCGAGGCCGACCTTGCCGGGGAAGCTGCGGCCGTTGCCGCTGACGCCGTTGCGGCCGAGCCACTGGCCCAGCATGTCCCACTGCTTCTGCGCGGCGAACATCAGGTCCGCGCAGCCGGTCTCCTTGCTCGTGGGGTTGCCGGTGCCCCAGGAGTCGGAGGACTTGGTGAACACGGTGCCGGTGCTGTAGTCGGCGCAGCTCAGGCCCGGCCGGTTGGGGTCGCGCAGCGAGTAGCTGCCGCCCGAGCCGGTGGTGTCGATGGTGAGCGGAGCGGGGCCGTTCCACTTGCTGTTGGCGGTGCCCGCCTCGACGTCGTCGTGGGTGCCGAGGACCTTCCCGGTGCGCGCGTCCACGAAGACGTGCAGTGTGCTGCGCGCGGTCTTGGTGCGTCCGGCGAGTACGGTCTCCCAGGCGAGCGCGGGCCTGCCGTCCGCGAGCCGTACGACGAGCCGGCTCCGCACCACCTTGTCGACCTTCGCGAGCCGGGCGCGCGAGGTGGCCTCGGCGGCCTTGGCGGTGACCGAGGCGGTGGTCGCCACGTCGATCCGTACGGAGGAGGCGGACTGCACGGCGCGGATGTCGCCGTCGCCGTCCGCGAGCACCACCGCGTCGCCGCCGACGACCGGCAGCCCCCGGTAGCTGCGCTCGTAGGCGACGGAGTAGAGGCTCTTCACCCAGGGGGTGACCATGCGCCGTTCGTACTGCTCCTGCGGGGAGTTGACCAGGGTGTCGAGCCCGCTGCGGACCGCCTGGTCGGCGGCGGCGACGGCACGCGAGAGGGGGCTGGGCCGTTGGTCGGGCCCGGACTGCGTATGAGGTGCGGCCGATGCCGTACCGGCCAAAGCGCCGGTCAGGCCCGTGGTCAGGGTCAGTGCTGCCACGGCGGCCGTCAATCTGAAGGGGCGCAACGTCCACTCCGATCGTGGGGGGCCTGTTCTCCGCGCAGTATGGGCGTGGACATGGCAAACGTGGTACATACCAGTCGGGCATACGACGCGGGTTATGGTGCGCCACCGGGCCGCTGCGTACGCTCGGAAGATGCAGCTGGAGTTGAGGCACTTACAGGCCGTCTGCCAGATCGCGGAAGCGGGCAGTCTGGGCCGCGCCGCGCGCCGGCTCGGGGTCTCCCAGCCCTCGCTCTCCGCCCAACTGCGGCGTATCGAGCGGGTCACCGGAGGCGATCTCTTCGTCCGCAGCCGCCACGGCACGGAGCCCACCCCGCTGGGCCGGTTCGTGCTGGCCAGGGCGCGCCGGGTGCTCAGTGAGATGGACGCGCTCGGCACCCGGGCCCGCGCGGTCGCCACCGACGCCCCGCTGCGCCTCGGCTGCATCCTGCTGGTCCTGCTCGACGGTCTCCTGGAACAGACCGACCTCTCGCTCTCCGGCCAGGAGATCACCGTGGACCTGGAGCACTCGGTGACCGCCCTGACCCGGATGCTCGGGGCCGGCCGCTACGACGCCATCGTGTACGGGGAGGTGAACGACCACGAAGTCCCGCTCCCCGAAGGGGTCCTGGCCAGGACGCTCATCCCCGAGGAGCCGTTCTCCATCCGGCTGGCGGCCCGCCACCGGCTGGCCGGCCGGGAGCACATCGAACTGGCTGAGCTGGCCGACGAGTCGTGGATGACCCTGGTGGAGGACGACGACGGCGGCCCGGAGGCGTTCGCCGAGGCGTGTGCGCGGGCCGGGTTCGCGCCCCGGCTGCGGTTCCGGATCGCGGACCGTCAGATGCAGTACGCCCTGATCGCCGGGGGACGTGCCGTCGCCCTGAGCCAGCCGACCGCGCCCCGGGTGGACGGCACCGTGATGCGCCCCCTCGCCGGCGCCCCGCTCACCGGACGCATCCGGCTGGCCTGGAACCGTTCGGCCATCCCGCCCCGGCAGGCCGAGCTGCTCTACCGCGCGGCCGTATGCGCGTATCTGGCCAACGTCGACAACAACGCGTTCCACCGCCTGTGGTGGGACAGCCATCCCGAGCTGCATCCCCCGTCCGGGAGACCGGAGCTCCAGGCCTCCGACGTCTGAGCTCCCGGCGGGAGGTACGGGGAGCGCTTGCCCCGCGGGCCTGCCGCAGCCGGACCGGCTTGACCTGTCCGGACCGGCTTGACGTATCCGGCACATGGGCAGAAAAGCACTATGTTGAGCCCTCGCCGGCCCACCCCGGGAGTCCC
>NZ_JBJHPC010000182.1:0-12100 GCF_045257485.1 Streptomyces sp. YS-3
GGCCACCGACCGCGCCTACCGCATCGGCCAGACCCAGCCGGTACAGGTCCACCGTCTGATCGCCGAGGGCACCGTGGAGGACCGCATCGCCGAGATGCTCGCCGCGAAACGGGCGCTGGCGGACGCGGGCGCGGGCGTCGCGGGCCGGGCCGTCGCGGGTACGGCTGTCATCGGCCGGGCTGTCGCGGGCCGGGCCGTCCCGCGTACGGCTGTCGTCGGCCGGGCCGTCGTGGGTGCGGCCGTCGCGGGCGCGGCCTGGCCGGGGCGCGGGTATCCGTTCATGCGCTTCTCCGCAGCGAGATGAGGTCCGCCAGCTCGCGGTCGGTGAGCTCGGTCAGGGCGCTCTCGCCCGAGCCCAGGACCGCGTCCGCCAGCGCCCGTTTCGCGGCGAGCATCTCGGCGATGCGGTCCTCCACGGTGCCCTCGGCGATCAGACGGTGGACCTGTACCGGCTGGGTCTGGCCGATGCGGTAGGCGCGGTCGGTGGCCTGCTCCTCCACGGCCGGGTTCCACCAGCGGTCGTAGTGGACGACATGGCCCGCGCGGGTGAGGTTGAGGCCGGTGCCGGCCGCCTTCAGGGAAAGGATGAAGACGGGGACCTCGCCGGACTGGAACGCGTCCACCAGCCGGTCCCGCTCCGCCACCGGTGTTCCGCCGTGCAGCAGTTGGGAGGGGACTCCGCGCGAGGTGAGGTGCGCGGAGAGCAGCCGGGCCATCGACACGTACTGGGTGAAGACCAGGACCGAGCCGTCCTCGGCCAGGATCGTGTCGAGCAGCTCGTCGAGGAGGGTGAGCTTGCCGGACCGGGCGTGCAGCCGGGGCGCGGTCTCCTTCAGATACTGCGCCGGGTGGTTGCAGATCTGCTTCAGGGCCGTCAGCAGCTTCATGATCAGGGCGCGGCGGGCGATGCCCTCGGCGGCCTCGACCCCGGCCATCGCCTCCCGGACGACCGCCTCGTAGAGCGAGGCCTGTTCGCGGGTGAGCGGGACCGGGTGGTCGGTCTCCGTCTTGGGCGGCAGCTCGGGCACGATGCCCGGGTCGGACTTCTTCCTGCGCAGGAGGAAGGGCCGGACCAGCCGGGCCAGCCGCTCGGCCGCCTGCGCGTCCTCGCCGTTCTCCACCGCGCGCGCGTGGCGGGCGCGGAACGACTTGAGCGGGCCCAGCAGCCCGGGCGTCGTCCAGTCGAGCAGCGCCCACAGCTCGGAGAGATTGTTCTCGACCGGCGTGCCGGTGAGGGCGACCCGCGCGGGCGCCGGGATGGTGCGCAGCGCCTTCGCCGTCGCCGAGAACGGGTTCTTCACGTGCTGCGCCTCGTCCGCGACGACCATTCCCCAGGTGTGCGCGGCCAGTTGGGGAGCACTGCCGCGCATCGTGCCGTACGTGGTGAGGACGAAGCCGCCGTCCGTCTCCGCGAGGCTGCGGTCGCTGCCGTGGAAGCGCCGCACGGGGACGCCGGGGGCGAACCGGGCGATCTCCCGCTGCCAGTTGCCGAGCAGCGAAGCCGGGCAGATCACCAGGGTCGGTTCGGGACGCGCGCGCCGCAGATGGAGCGCGATCACGGTGATCGTCTTGCCCAGGCCCATGTCGTCCGCGAGACAGCCGCCGAGACCGAGCGAGGTCATCAGGTCCAGCCAGGCGAGGCCGCGCAGCTGGTAGTCGCGGAGCGTGGCGTCCAGGCCCGGGGGCTGGACGGTTGCCCGCGGGCCCTCGGTGAGGCGGTCGCGCAGGGCGGCCAGCGCGCCGGTCGGCACCGCCTCCACGGTCTCGCCGTCGACCTCGGCGGTGCCGGTGAGTGCCACGGACAGCGCGTCCACCGGGTCGAGCAGCCCCAGGTCGCGCTTGCGCGCCTTGCGTACGAGTTCGGGGTCGGCCACCACCCATTGGCCGCGCAACCGCACGATCGGCCGGTGGGCCTCGGCCAGCGTGTCCATCTCGGACTGGCTGAGCGGTTCGCCGCCGAGCGCCAGCTCCCAGTTGAAAGCGAGCAGCTCCCCGGCGTCGAAGAACGCGGTGCCGTCGGTCGCCGAACCCGGCGCGGGCCGGACGACGGCGGTGGCGCTCAGGGTGCGGGCCAGCTCGCGCGGCCAGTGCACGGCGACGCCCGCCGCGTCCAGCCGGGTCGCGGCGGAACCGAGCAGGTCGTAGAGCTCGCTCTCGGTGAGTGCCAGCACATCCGGCACCGGCCGCTCCAGCAGCAGCCCCAGGGGTGGCCAGACCCGCGCGGCCCGGCGCAGCGCGAGCAGGGCGTCGATCCGCGCGCGCGGTCCGAACGCGTCGGGCCGCTCCCCCTCCCACAGCTCCGCCGCGTCGACGACCAGGGTGGGGTCGGCGAGGCTGTGGACCTGGACGACCGCGGAGCCCGCGCGCCGCGCGTCCTCCGCGTCGCCGCTGTCGAACATTCCGTAGCCCGACAGGTCCAGGCGCAGGGAGACCCGCACGCCCGCGTCCATGCCCGCCGCCGCCTCGGCCGCCCACACGCGCGCGCCGGGCAGGTGCTGGGGCGCGGACGCCGCGAACGCCGGACCCACGGCGTGGGCTGCGGCCGGGGTGCGCGGCAGGCCGTCCGCCACCGCGTCCAGGAACGCGCGCACCAGCGCCTCGGGGTCGGGCAGCCGCAGCGGGCCCCGGCCCGGCACGGGCACTCCGTACGCCTCGTACGGCATGGCGGCGGCGATGGCCCGGAGCTGGGCGATGTCGTCGGCGTCCAGCGGGCCCGCCCGCCAGGCGTCGTGGTCGGTCCCGGTCAGGCCGGGCAGCAGCCGGCCGCGCGCGACCAGGTGCAGGGCGTGCAGCGCGGCGGCGCCCCAGCAGGCGGTCGCGGGGTGCGCGCCGGGGTGGTGGCGGGCCCGGACGAGCAGGGGCAGGGCCTCGGTGACGGGCAGCAGTCGGGCCATGACGGCACGCCGTGCGGCGCCGGAGCCTTGGCGCCGCACCACGGTCAGCTCGGTGACCTCGCCCGCCCCGCCGTCCCCACCGGGCAGCGGGCCGCCCGCCGGGTCCCAGAAGGCGACCCTGCCCTCGCGGGGCAGCCCCGCGGGCAGGAACACCGCCGCCGCGGACACACCGGGCCACGCCGTCGGCGGCGTCCGCTCGGGTCGCGTCATGTCAGGTCACCTCCCCTCGTGCGCAGAGCCATGGATCGGCGCGCGATCCGCGACTGCTCTACGACCTTACGGGCGGGGTCTGACAATCGGGCACCGCGTCCTCAGCGCACCCCCTCCCACAAGGCACGTTCCGCCGGACGCGGGTCCCGGACCGGCTCGGCCGGGGTGCGGGGCGAGGCGCCGAAGACCATCGTCGTACGGGTCGAGCGGTCGTAGGCGTCCCAGCCCGGGTCGCCGGTCGCCGCGAAGGCCGCCCACGCGCCGTGCATCGCGTCCGCGAGGTCCTGCGGCGGCCGGTCGCCGAGCATCGGGGCGTACACGGGGTCGCGCAGGTTGTCGAAGACGAAGCCGAGCTCCGCCCCGTGGCAGGCGCCGAGGTCACCGCCGTACCGCGGCGAGCGCCACGCGAACTCGTACACCCGCGTACCGGGGACGGACTCGGCGACGCGGACTGCCGGTATCCGGTAGAACCAGTCGGTCGCCACCGCGTCGAAGAGCTCGCCGGGGGCCGCGCCGGGGTGGCTGCCGGCGTAGACGGGGAGCGCCTTGTCGGGGTCGAGTCCGTACTCCTCGGTCGTGCCGCGCAGCTTCCGCTCGCTCAGCAGGCGCAGCCGCTCGGTGGGGACCAGGAAGAGCCGGTACTCCTCGCGGTTGCTGCCGACGAGGAGGTCCACCCCGCAGCCGGAGGACGGCAGCGGCAGCGCGTCCAGGACCGGTTCGAAGGGCATCATGTTGAGCACCGCCTCGCCCCACAGCGCCGGGTCCGGACGGGCGCCCATCGCTGCCCGCAGCCCGGCCTGGGCGGGCAGCAGCTCCGCGAAGGGGACGCGGGCGAACGCCTCGGTCAGCGCCGTCCCGGTCGCCTCGATACCCAGCTCGGCGGCGAGGCGCGCGGTGATCAGGTCCGCCGTGGCGGGCCGCAGGAAGTGGTGGGCGGCGCCGCTCTGCAGGATGGCCCGGCGGAACAGTCCACGCGCGCGTGGGAGCGCGAGCAGGACGCCGATGCTCATCGCGCCCGCCGACTCGCCGAACACGGTCACGCGGTCCGGGTCGCCGCCGAAGCCCTCGATGTTGTCGCGTACCCACTCCAGGGCGGCGATCTGGTCGAGCAGCCCCCGGTTGTCCGGCCGGCCCGGCAACTGGAGGAAACCGTCCGTGCCGAGGCGGTAGTTGACGTTGACGCAGACGACGCCGTCGCGCGCGAAGGCGGTGCCGTCGTACGCGGGGCCCACGCCGGATCCGTTGGAGAACGCGCCGCCGTGCAGCCAGACCATCACCGGCAGCCCGCCGCCGGGGCCGGGGTGCGGGGTCCAGACGCTGAGGTTGAGGCAGTCCTCGCCCTGGCCGCCGTCGGCGTCCGGGATCAGGACGTCCATGGGCGGGGCGTACGGGGCCCTGGGCGCCGAAGGGCCGTGCTCGAAGGCATCCCGTACGCCCTCCCAGGAAGCTGCCGGAGCCGGTTCGCGAAACCGCAGCGGGCCGAAGGGCGGGGCCGCGTACGGCAGCCCCAGGAAGGCCGTCACCGTCTCGCTCACGGCCCGGCCGCGCACCGCGCCCTGCCGGGTCACGCACACGCGCGTGGCGGACGGTTCTACCCGCTCGGCCGGTTGTTCCCGCTCGGCCGGTTCTACCGGCTTGATCGGTTCCATCTGCTCGGTCGGTTCCATCTGCGCCTCAGACTCCTTCGGCCAGCGTCTCCAGCAGGGCGGCGCCGAACTCCTCGGGGCGTTCGACGTGCACCGCGTGCCCCGCGCCGGGCACCGTGACCTCTCGTACCGCGCCGCCCACGCGCGCGTAAAGGGCGAGAACGTGCCGCGTCTGGGCGACCATCGGCTGCGCCGGGGTGCCGTCCCAGCCGGGTACCGCGCCGATGGCGCCCAGATGGGCCAGGTCGAAGAGCGAGGTGTCGGAGACGATCACGTCGTCCTCGCCGCGCACCCAGGTCACCGGCGGCTTCGCGGGGAGCCCGGCGAGAGCGGTGTGCAGGTCGTCGAGGCGGAAGTGGGTCGGGGCGAGGCAGTTGAGCACCCCGCGCGTGCCCGGGGCGGTGCCGGGCCAGGCCTCGCTGGGCCTGCTGTCACCGGGGTAGTGGTCGTCACCGAGCCGGGTGCTGAGCATCGACTCCACGTAGTCGTCCTCCCGGTCCGGTCGCAACGGCGGCCTGACGTAGCAGCGCGCGAGCACGCTGCGGGGCGAGAGCGGGGACTCCTCGCCCCGGTCGCGCTCGGCCAGCAGCCGTACGAACTCGGGGTTGGCGGTGCCGCCACCCGAACCGGCGCCGTCCGGAGCGTTGAGACGGCCCTCCACGCCTCTGGTGCCCCCGAACCCGTACGGGGACACCGGGTTGACGAGCGTCATGGACCGCACCATGGCAGGACGGTCCCGCATATGTTGCAGCACCACACCACCCCCCATGGACCAGCCGACGAAGTGTGCGCGCTCCATATGCAACGCCTCAAGGAGTGCCACCAAGTCATCGGCGTAGTCGCGCAGGCCCCGGGTCGCGTCCACCGGGAGCGGATCGGTGCCGCCGAAGCCGCGCAGATCGACGGCGACCGGCCGGTAGCGCTGGGGCAGGGCGAGCATGGCGTCCTGCCAGAAGACGGACGAGGAAACGTTTCCGTGCACGAAGACGACCGGCTCGCCCGTGTCCCTGGAGGCGTCCTCAAGGATGTGCTGGGTGAGCCGGGCGGTCGGTACCCGGCGTGCGGTGAGCGTGGGCATACGGGCCGTCCTTCGGCTTCGGGAACGCGACTTGCGGAACGCGACCGCTGGAGCGCGGCTTCGGGGCGGGACGGAGCGGCGGACTCAGCCCAGCCAGGTCGCGACCTGGGCCTGAGAGGTGCTGTTCCAGCCGAGTTCGAGGTGGTTGGCGCCGGTCACGGTGGTCTTGCCGCCGACGGTGGCGACACCGGTCGTGTCGAGCGCGCTGGAGACGAAGACGACCCCGTCGCTCGGGCCCCGGTTCTCGTTGAAGATGCCCACGACGTCCGGGGAGCCGCCCGCCAGCAGGTACGTGGTGACGGAGGCGGGAACACCGGCCCGCTGCAGCGGGGCGACCAGCGAACCCGCGTCGATGGCCGGCTGGATGCCGTCACCGGCCGTGTAGAAGCCCTGGCCTCCGTAGTACGTCGTGTACCAGTCCTGCGCCGACTGGTCGACGCCGTACACGCCGTCCCAGCGTGCCAGCATCTGCCGCTGCCCGGGGTAGTCGTCGTAGCCGCCGGAGGGCGTCATGGAGAACTCGGGGTGCGCCGTGTAGGTCCCGTAGCAGGTCATCCGGGAGTGCGGGGAAGGCGCGTTGATCTTGCCGCCGCACTCCGGCCAGATCGAGAAGTCATGGGCCCAGCCGTGGGCGTACGGGTAGTCGAAGCCGCCGTTGGGGCCGCCGAGCGTGATCAGCTTCCGTACGTCACCGGCGTAGGCACGCCCCCAGGAAGGCTTGAGGGACGAGACGTACGCGCGCGTGGCGAGTTCCCCCTTGCTCCAGCCGACCAGGTCCACCCGGCCGGCCCCCAGCTTGGCCTTGATGACGGCGACGGCGTCACCGACGGTCTGGGCCTGCATCAGGTTGTCGCCCTGCTTGTGGGCGAAGCCGATGGCGAAGACGCGGTGACCGCGGGCGGCGAGGTACTGCATCATCCCGGTCGAGGGGCACGACAGGGCGCCGCAGCCGTAGCCGCCGGACTCGCCGGGATTGGCCCAGGCACGGTCCGCGGAGTCGTTGGCGCCGTGCACCAGGAGGACCGGGGTGGCCTTGGAGCCGGTGTTCCAGCCGGGCGCCGAGTAGAGCAGGAAGCGGTCGGAGGTGGGGCGGGCGACGCCTCCGAAGTACGTGACGCGGACGCCGTCCTGGTTGCCCCGCCCGTCCGGCGGATAGCCCTCGGCGGCGGCCGGCTGGAAGCCCGGGGTGGTGTCGCGGTAGCGCTCGACCTTCTCCCAGCCGTTGGTGACCGTGCCGGAGCCGTAGGAGGCTTCCAGGGTGAGGTACGGGGGCGGGGCGGCGGCGGGGCTCCCTGGAGCCGTCCTGTCGGCGACGGCGGCGCTTCCGGCGGTGGCGGTGCCTCCGGCCGTCAGGAGCGCGCCGAGTGCCGCTGTCACGGCCAGTGCCGCTCTCCATCCCCCACGGTGTCTGCTGCGCACGTCCGGGCCCCCCTTGTCTAGGCTGATCTGGCTACGCCCCTGACGCTAGGCAGCGGGTGCACGGGTACGGGATGTGCGCGCACCACATAAGCGGGCCAGTGGATATGGGGGGCGCTCTGGTGCGAGTCGTCGGCTGAGGCTCGCGGGTGCGGGTCGCCCGGCCGGCCGCGCACGGGATGCCCGGAGGCCGTCGAACGGGCAGGGTGACGGTACTGACCGCCGTACCACCGCCGTACACGTACAGACGAGGACCGCCCATGTCCGTGCCTGTGTCCCAGCTCGCGCCGCGCCCCTCTGAGCCGTCCCCGTCCGTGGCCCGGCGCTCCACCTGGCGGCGCTCGGCGTCTGCCGGGCGGCTCGGCCTCGCCGCCGGGGCGGCGGCGCTCCTCACGCTCGCCACCACGGGCTGCTCCAGCCTGAACCGGACGGCGGTCGGCACCTTCTCGTACGCGACCTCGGCGGAGCGGGTTGTCAAGATCGGCAGTCCGCCGGTCAACGGCTGTCACCATATGGCGCCCGCAGGTGCCACGACTGTCCACAACAACACCCTGGCGGATGTCCGGCTGTACCGGACGCTTGACTGCCGCGGCAAGGAGGCGACGTACCTCCCGAGCCGCCTCGGGGACAACATCGCGCCCAGGACGCCGCCCTGGCGCAGTTACGCCTTCGTGCACTGACGCCGCGGAGGCCGTCGCCGGACGGCCCGCCCGTCCGGCTCCCGGGTCACAGCTCGAACCACCCGTGTCCGCCGTACCAGTGCCCGCCCGCGAGCAGATGGCCCGCGACCGCGCGCTCCACGGCGGTCCGCTGGAGCAGTGCCTCCACCGGCAGGTCCGGATCCCCGAAGACGAAGAAGACCGGAGTTCCGTCGTCCGGTTCCGTCTCCCGGTACGGAATGCGGAAGCGGCGCTGAAAGCGGACGATGTTCGACTCCTCGGGCAGGTACTTCTCCAACTGCGTGTCCAGCAGCCATGAATGGCAGACGGCGACGCGGTAGGTCTCCTCGGGGTAGTGGAGCGCGAAGAAGTCCTTGGCCAGCGCGAGCGAGGTGTCGCACGCCTGCGGGGTGAGCGGGCCCCGGCAGTCCGGGATGTGGATGCTGAGGCAGGCATCGCCGGGCCCCAGCGGCAGCCCGGCGGCCCGCACCGCCTCTCCGGTGCGCTCGCCGAGCCTGGCGCGCTGGAACTGCAGCCGCCCCAGTTGGTAGAGCTCTCCGCGAAAGTGGTGCCGGAGCCAGTGCGGCACCGCCAGCCCGGCGGTCCCGTGGCGCCGACGGTGCAGGGCGAGGCTGCGTCCGAGGTCGGCGAGGGTGCGGCGGGCGATGTCCGCGGGCACGGCCCGTTCATCGTGGTACGCACGCGTATGCGGCAGTGCGGCGAGCAGGGTGAGGACGGGGAAGAGGCGCCGAACCACCGCCTCCGATTCCCCTCGCCATCCGGCCGGCGCCTCCGGAACCGGCGGCGGGTCCGGCTGGTGTCCCACGCTTCCGATCTCCCGGACGAGCGCGCGCACGGACTCCGCCAGCAGCCCGCGCGCCTCCGGATCGTCCACCACCCTCCGCGCGATCCCCACCAGTTCGTTGATGTCCTCGTGCGGTACGGCGAGGTCGAGCAGCATCTCCGGCAGCTCGTCCCCCACCGGCAACAGAGCGTCCTCGTCCACCATGCGCGTCACCCTATGCGGCAGACGGGTGAGGAATGAGGGGATCGCGGCACAAGCCGCCCCGCATCGGACAGCTCGAACCAGCCACCGAGTGGGTAAAATTTCCCTGGAGAGGCGATGGTCATGCGCACTGGGAGTGAGCCGTCGACCGCACGCAGTCCACTGAGGATGCGGTTCTGGCTGAGCGTGTGGGGCCTGATCTGGGCCCTGGCCGGCACAGCGGGCTTCGCCCTGGAGGGCCGCCCCGGCTGGACGGCCGCGTGCGCCGCCCTCGCCCTGCTGGTCACGGTCGACCTGGCGATGATCATCCACCACATCCACCAGGGCCCTCACTACCAGCCGGGCCCGGACATCCCCCCGTACGAGCCGCCGCGAAGGCGTTAGCCCTCGTCCGTCTCGAACCGGGCCGCCTCCACGTACTCCGGCTTCGGGTCCAGCGCCGCGGCGAGACGGAAGTGACGGACGGCCTGGTCGGGGCGGGCCGTGCGTTCATAGGTGCGGGCCAGGGCGAAGTGGGCGAAGGCGTTGTCCGGCTCGCGCTCCAGGACCAACTGGAACTCCAGCTCCGCCGCGCGCAGTTGCGCCGAGGCGAAGAACGCGCGGGCGCGCAGGAGACGGGCCGCGGTGTTCTCCGGATGGGCGGCGACGACCGAGTCGAGGAGCTTCACCGCGCCGCGAGGATCCCGGGCGGCGAGCAGCTGCTCCGCCGCGCGGAAGTCGATGACGTGCGTTTCCGGGGTGCTCTCGGCCACGGTCGAGTCCTTTCCCTCGCTGCGCGTTGACAACGCACTGCCCAGTTCCCGTATTCCGTATTCATTCCCTCCGGCACGGAGTGCGGGGCCGCTCACAGCGCGGCGAATGCCAGGATGAGGCCCGTCGCCAGTACGGCACCTCCTGCCGCTACGAACGTACGGTCCAGGCCGGCTCGTTCCCGGCCCAGGAGAATGACCTGGCGCGGGTCGGCCGGGTCGTAGGCGAGGTGGACGCGTCCACCCGGGGTCAGTGGCTCGCGGCGGGACGGCGGTACGGGGGACGGCAGCTCCAGGACGCGGCCGTCGGCCGTCTCGTACTGAAGGAGGGGGCGCCCGGACCCGGGCGGAGCGGGCTTGACCAGCGCCCAGACGGCGTCGCCCGCCGCCGCGACACGCCGGGTCTCGCGCAGCCCGTACGCCCCGGCCAGCAGTGCCACCAGCCCGCCGAAGACCGTGAAACCCGCCAGTACGAAGAGCACACCGGGATCGTAATCCCGGGCCGTGCGGCGGTGCGGTGATTTGAGACTTCCCGCCGACTGGCCCTAGCGCGCGCCCGCACGCTCCAGGAGCTCGGCCCACACCTTCGCGACCTGCGGCTCCAGCGCCTCCAGCGGACCGTCGTTGTCGATGACCAGGTCCGCCACGGCGAGGCGCTGCTCGCGGGTGGCCTGGGCCGCCATCCGGGCCTCGGCCTCGGCCCTGGCCATGCCGCGCAGCCGGGTCAGCCGGTCGAGCTGGGTGGCGGGGGCGGCGTCGACGACGACCACGAGGTCGTACAGGGGCGCCAAGCCGTTCTCGGTCAGCAGCGGGACGTCGTGGATCACCACCGAGTCCGGGCCGGCGGCTGCCTCCAGCTCCGCCGAGCGCGCCCCCACCAGCGGGTGGACGATGCCGTTCAGGACCGCGAGCTTCGCGGGGTCGGCGAAGACGATCGTGCCCAGGGCGGGGCGGTCCAGTGTGCCGTCCGCGGCGAGGATGCCGTGGCCGAACGCCTCGACCACCGCCGCCAGGCCCGCGGTTCCGGGCTCGACGACCTCCCGGGCGATCTTGTCGGCGTCGATCAGCACCGCCCCGTACGAGACGAGCATGCGCGACACTTCGCTCTTGCCGGCGCCGATTCCGCCGGTCAGGCCCACCTTCAGCATGAGCGGCAGCCTAGGGGATGCCGCGGGTGCCATCGGTGGACGGGTCCGCGAACCCGTCCACCGAATGCGACAGCCGTGGCCCGGCCGCCGTCAGAGGTCTCCCTCGCGCTCCGCGAGGAACCGCTCGAACTCCCGGCCCAGTTCGTCCGCCGACGGCAGGTCCGCCGGCTCGGCCACCAGGTTGCCCCGGGTCTCGGCGCCCGCGACCGCGTCGTACTGGTGCTCAAGTCCCTGCACCAGCGTGACGAGTTCCTCGTCGCCCTCGCCGATCTGGCGCTCGATCTCCGTCTGGGTGCGCTGTGCCTCGGTGCGCAGACCGTGGGCGATGCTCGGCAGCACCAGGCCGGTGGCCGCCGTGATCGCCTCCAGGGCGGTCAGCGCGGCGTCCGGGTAGGCCGACCGCGCCACGTAGTGCGGGACGTGTGTGGCCACGCCCAGGACGTCGTGTCCGGCCTCCATCAGGCGGTACTCGATCAACGATTCGGCGCTGCCGGGCACTTGCGCCTCGTCGAAGGGCGAGCGGTGACCGGGCATCAGGTCCGTGCGGTTGCCGTGTGGCGTGATACCGACGGGGCGGGTGTGCGGGACGCCCATCGGGATGCCGTGGAAGTTGACCGAAAGCCGTACGCCGAGGCGCTCCACGATCTGCCGCACGGCAACCGCGAACCGCTCCCACTCCACATCCGGTTCGGGGCCCGACATCAGCAGGAACGGCGCGCCCGTGGCGTCCTGCACCAGGCGCACCTCGATCGCGGGGGTCTCGAAGTCGGCCCAGCGGTCCCGCTTGAACGTCAACAGCGGTCGGCGGGCGCGGTAGTCGACGAGTCTGTCGTGGTCGAAGCGTGCCACCACCTGGTGGGGCAGGCCGTCCAGCAGCTTCCCGACGATCTGCTCGCCGGTCTCACCCGCATCGATGTATCCGTCGAAGTGGTACAGCATGACCAGGCCGGCCGACTCCTGCGCGAGCGCCATGTCGACGACTGCGAGGCCCTTCGGCTCCCATTCGTACAAACCCTGCGGATCAAGCACGATTACCGCTCCTCCTCGTGTTCGTAGGGAAGAACGCCCCACGCGACAGCGGCATTCCCGCGCGCGTCCGTTTCACATGCTGTTCTCACTGCGGCCGGTATGGGGCTCCGGGCGCGATTTCCGGCCGCTGGTCCGGACCTTGACATGCTCACGCGCCGTCCCTACCGTCACCAGACGATCCGCTGTTCAAGAACGCGTACATCGTTCAGGTAAGAGAACTTCCCGTGTACGAGAACGGTTACCCCACCTCGCCCCGGAGGCCCCC